>NZ_SMMF01000953.1:95672-168938 GCF_009711355.1 Roseibium sp. RKSG952
GTTGATCACCTGCGGCTGCGCCGTGAAGTCAGCGGTCGAGTTCACGAATCCGGTCAGCTTGATCACGCGCACCAGCTTTTCGATGTCACCACCGCAAGCGGCTTTGACCTGAGCAAGCAGGTTGATCGCGCAGACTTTCGCCGCCGCTGCGCCCGCGTCGACATCCATGTCATCACCCAGTTTTCCGGTGATCAGATCGTCTGCCTTGGAAATCTGGCCAGATACGTAGACGATATTGCCCACACGAACAAAAGGCACATAGTTCGCTGCTGGCGCAGGTGCGTCCGGCAGGCTGACGCCGAGGCTTTCCAGTTTTGCTGCGATGCTCATTTGATGGTCCTCACCTTAAAATCGACTCGCGCGGACGCTAACCGGGAAGCCCGACTTGGGAAAGCCGGAAACGGCAATTTTACAAATGTACAAGATCTGGGCGTAACTTCTCTTATTCCGGAGTGTTGATCCTGTGTCACTTTACCTCGGTCGGGCATGCGGGTTAAACGCTAGTTGTTTCAATTAGAGTTTGAAACTTCTATGTGACAGCCACTTGAACCCTTGAAGTCCGACCGCAACAGTATTGATTGAAAGCCAGATCATTCACCTCTGGCACCTTGGAGTACAAATATCGTGTCGAGCAGACTCCGTTTGAAGCACCTTATCATTCTGTCCGTTATGACGGTGCTGAGCGCCTGTGCATCGCAACCTGCGGATCAGGCAGCCCGCGGCGAAGTGTTTGACCCTTACGAAAATGCCAATCGCGGAATTCATAAATTCAATCTGGGTGTCGACCGGTTCCTGTTCCGCCCTGCCTCAAAAGGCTATGTGAAGATCGTCCCCGACCCGATGGTGACAAGCTTCAATCATTTCGCCGAAAACATCTCGCTGCCCGGTCAGGCTGTGGATTACCTGCTGCAGGGCAATCCCAAGCAAATGGGTAATGCGCTGTTGCGGTTCGTCATCAACATGACTGTCGGTGGCATTGGCCTGTCCGATCCAGCCAGCGAGCTGAACCTGCCGCCCGTGGATACGGATTTCGGCGAAACCCTGCATGTCTGGGGTTTTGGCGAAGGTGCTTATGTTGAACTGCCGTTTTATGGCCCCTCAACTACCCGTGATGCCGTTGGAGTTGTGGTCAACCTGTTTTCGAATCCGATCAACTTCACCCCGACACGGCCAGCCGACAACCTGGGTGTTTACGCCGAAGTTGTCCGCCGGATGGGGGATCGTGGTCGATTCTCGGATACGGTGGACTCGATCCTGTATGAAAGCGCGGACAGCTATGCTCAGGCAAGGACCATCTACCTGCAAAACCGTCGCTTTGAACTGGCAAGGGATGATGAGGACGCCTATCTGGGTCTGTATGATGACCCCTATGCCGAAACCGGGACCGACCCTGTCAGGGACCCCTACCTAGACCCCTACGAGGACCCCTATGCCGAGTAACCATTTGAACCGTCGTGGTTTTGTCGCCACTGGACTTGCCGGTCTGGCGCTTACAACCCTTTCCCTGCCCGCCTTTGCTCAGACCGAAGCTGAGGCCAAGGCGCTTGTCGTCAGCGTCGTTGATGACATCAATCGGGTAATTGCCTCGGGCAAATCCGAGAAGGCGATGATCCGAGATTTCGAAAAAATCTTCGTGCAATACGCAGATGTGCCGATCATGGCCCGCTATGTGCTGGGGGCTGATGCCCGTTCGGCCAGCCCGTCGCAGCTGAAGCAGTTCACCAATGCGTTTCAGGGTTATATCGCGAACAAATATGGCCGCCGGTTCCGCGAGTTCATCGGCGGTCAGGTCACTGTCCGAAATGCACGCAAGATCAAGGCGGGCTACGAGGTGCGCACCTCGGTCAAGCTTCAGGGCTCGTCCCCGTTTGAGGTGACCTTCCTTGTCTCGGACAAATCGGGGCGTGACAAATTCTTCAACATGTTCATCGAAGGCGTGAATATGCTGCTGACCGAGCGGACCGAGGTTGGCGCCATGCTGGATGCGCGCGGCGGCGATCTGAACCGTCTGATCAAAGATATGAAGAGGGCCAGCTGAACAAAGCTGCGTCTCTTGGAAACCGCCGCACGGTGATCCCGCGCGGCGGTTTCTTTATTTAGTTCAACCGCTCACCAGTTTCCTTGGCAAAGTACGAAACCTTGCTCATGTCAAAGGCGAGGTTCAGCATCTCACCTGCCTGTGCACTGGTCTCGGCGTGCAGTCGTGCGGTGACCTGTTTTCCGCCAAGTTCAGAGACCACGTAAGTGTCCGCCCCGGCCGGTTCGACCATATCAACAAGGCACTCTGCCTCTTGCACCCCTGCACCTGCCCGGAAGCCTGCCTCGGCGATGTCTTCGGGGCGCAGGCCCAGAATGACATCCTGAGGCAGATTCAGATCGCGCGAATCCGTCAGAGTGATTGGTGATCCGGAATCGCGGGCGATCGAGATATGCGTACCGGTCCCATTCCGCTCGGTTCTGGCCGGAATCAGGTTCATCGCAGGTGAGCCCATGAAATCCGCTACGAACAGGTTGGCCGGGTTGTTATAGATCTCGGCCGGGCTGCCGATCTGCTGCACGATGCCGCCTTTTAGCACCACGATCTTAGTGGCCAGCGTCATCGCCTCGATCTGGTCGTGGGTCACGTAGACGATGGAGGCATCCAGTGTTTGGTGCAGCTTCTTGATTTCGGTCCGCATCTCGACCCGCAGTTTGGCGTCGAGGTTTGATAGCGGTTCATCAAACAGGAACAGCTTGGGATCGCGCACCAGCGCTCGGCCCATCGCCACACGCTGCCGCTGTCCACCGGATAACTGGCTTGGGCGCCGGTTCAGCAACTGCTCGATCTGCAGCAGGGATGAGACCTCTTTGAGCTTGGCCTCCTGCGTTGCCGCATCCACGCCGCGCACCTTCATGCCAAAGGTGATATTCTTGGCGACCGACATCGTCGGGTACAAAGCGTATGACTGGAACACCATGGCGATGTCGCGGTCCTTGGGGCTGACATGGGTCATGTCCTTGCCGCCAATGGCCAGTGTCCCACCGGTGATCGGCTCAAGCCCGGCGATGCAGTTCAGCAGGGTGGATTTACCGCAACCCGAGGGGCCGACCAGCACCAGGAAATCGCCCGGTTCGATCGAGATGTTGATGTCTTTCAGAATCTCGGTCGCGCCGTAATTCTTGTAGAGATTGTTGATATCGAGGATGGGAGCCATGGGTTATCCCTTCACGGAACCAGCGGTCAGACCGCGGATGAAATACTTACCGGCAACGACATAGACGAGCAGCGTCGGCAGCCCCGCGATGATCGCGGCGGCCATGTCGACGTTGTATTCTTTGACGCCGGTGGTGGAGTTTACGATGTTGTTGAGCGCAACGGTCACGGGCTGGGTGCCCGCCTGGCTGAACGACACGCCGAACAGGAAGTCGTTCCAGATCTGTGTGAACTGCCAAATGACGGTCACCACGATGATGGGCAGCGACAGCGGCAGGAAGATCGACCAGAAAATCCGCAGGAACCCGGCCCCATCAACGCGGGCCGCCTTGGTCAACTCGGCCGGAATGGTGACGTAGTAGTTGCGGAAGAACAGCGTGGTGAAACCAAGACCATAGATCACGTGGACGAAGATCAGGCCCGGAATGGTCCCGGCAATCCCCATGATCCCCAGCAGACGCGCCATCGGCAGCAGTACAACCTGAAACGGGATGAAGCAGCCGAACAGCATCAGCGAGAAGATGATGTTCGCCCCTTTGAACCGCCACTGCGCCACGACATAGCCGTTCAGCGCACCCAGCAGGGTCGAGATCGCCACCGCAGGCACCGCGATCAGGACCGAGTTCCAGAAATAGGGCCGCAGACCTTCGCACTGGATTCCGGTACAGGCCCCGGACCACGCGGTTTTCCAAGCGTCCAGGCTGACCTCGCGGGGCAGCGACATCAGGCTTCCGGTCCGGATCTCCTCAAGGCTTTTCAGTGAAGTGGTCAACATCACAAAAAGCGGCATGAGGTAATAGAGCGCAAAGAGGCCCAGAAGGACATAGAGCAGCCAGCGCAGGGCGATCTTGCCCATGGCGCTTTGGGTGCGGGTTTGGGGCATCGACAGATCAGTCATTTTTCGCCCTCAGTTCTGAATAGAGATATGGAACCACGATGGCAAAGACGACCAGCATCATGATCATCGCGGAGGAAGCTGCCTGACCGATATCGCCGCGCGAAAAGGCCATGGCGTACATATAGGTTGCCGGCATGTCTGTGGCATAACCCGGGCCGCCGCCGGTCAACGCGATGACAAGGTCAAAGCTTTTGATTGCAAGGTGCGCCAGCACGATGAAAGCAGACAGGAAAATGGGGGCCATTGAGGGGATGATGATCGCTGTGTAGATGCGCCATGTTGGGATACCATCGACCTGCGCGGCCTTGATGATTTCACCATCAACCGAGCGCAACCCGGCAAGGAACAGCGCCATGACAAATCCCGAGCTTTGCCAGATCGCAGCCAGAACAATGGTGTAGATGGCGTAGTCGGGGTTCACCAGCCAATCGAACTCGAAATTCGGAAATCCCCAGCCCAGGACCATCGCCTCGATACCCAGACCCGGGTTGAGGATCCATTTCCATGCGGTGCCGGTTACGATCATCGACAACGCCATAGGGTACAAATAGATGGTGCGAATGGCCCCTTCGACGCGGATCTTCTGATCCAGCAGGATGGCCAGCAACAGGCCCAGCACCATCGCGATTACGATGAACAACGCGCCAAAGATATACAGGTTGTTGATCGCCGTATCCCAACGGGGCGAGTCGAACAGGCGTTCATACTGGATGAATCCTTTGATCTCGTATTTCGGCAGTAGTTTCGATCGGGTCAGCGACACCCACGCGGTCCATCCGATAAATCCGTAGACAAAGATCAATACGGCGATGAACGACGGTGCCAGCACCACCTTGGGCAGGTGGTTTTCCAGCCATTCGGACATTTTTTCCTCCGGGGAAAGATGCTCTGCCCCGCAGTATAGGGGGCAGAGCGTATTGGATCAGTAGCTGTTTGCCACTGCGTCCGCCAATTGCTGAACCGCGTCAGCCGAGGACATATCCGAGTTGAAATGCGCAGTCACAACGTCGGTGATCGCACCAGCCTGCGCACCGCGCAGTGCCATACCATGCGCGTAGGACGGCAGCAGCGAACCACCTGCCGAGGTCGAGCCCATGTCTTCGGCCGAGATTTGCGCGCAGATGTCGAACGCATCCAGTGCAACGTCGGTCCGGGCCGGGATCGAGCCTTTGTTCAGGTTGAACACTTCCTGGAAGTTCGGCGCAACGATCAGCTTGGCCAGCAGTTCCTGACCGGCGCGCTTGTCGTCACCTTCCACGTCGAACATGGCAAAGCTGTCGACGTTGTACAGGTAGCCGTCGCCGGGGGTCGAGGCGCACAGGAAGTCTTCGCCGGGCTTCTTGCCAGCCGCCAGGAATTCACCCTTGGCCCAGTCACCCATGATCTGGAAGGCTGCTTCGCCATTCATCACCATCGCGGTGGCCAGGTTCCAGTCACGGCCCGAGAAATTCTCGTCCACGTAACCACGCAGGGTGCGCATCTGGTCAAAAACCTGAACCATGGTGTCCGAGGTCAGCGCCTCTGGGTCCAGATCGACAAAAGCCTTCTGATAGAATTCAGGTCCGCCAAGACCCAGCGCAACGGCTTCGAACACGGTCGCGTCCTGCCATGCCTGTCCACCATGGGCCAGCGGGATCACACCGGCAGCCTGCAGCTTCTCAGCTGCGGCGTTGAATTCTTCCCATGTGGTGGGCATTTCGATGCCGTTTGCAGCCAGCACGTCGGCGTTTGCCCAGATCCAGTCGATGCGGTGGACGTTCACAGGAGCAGCGCACCATGTGCCTTCGCACATCATGTGACCGGCGATCGATGCAGGCAGTACGTCCGCCCAACCTTCTGCCTCAGCCACGTTCGAGATGTCAGCCAGAACGCCTTCTTCGTACCATTCCTGAATGGCAGGGCCTTTCAACTGAACGGCGGTCGGTGCGTTGCCGGCCAGAACGCGGGCACGCAGCGCGGTCATTGCCGCATCACCACCACCGCCCGCAACGGGCATATCGGTCCAGGTTCCGCCATTCGAGGCAAACTCTTCCTGCAGAACGGCGACCGACTTGGCCTCGCCACCTGATGTCCACCAGTGCAGAACTTCGGCCTGCGGCTCGGCAATAACCGAGGTGCCTGCCACCACGGCCAGAGTCGAAACTGCAGACAGTGCAAAACGTTTCATTTGGTATCCTCCCAGAAACTTCAGTGCCGCCGATCCGGCAGCGATGCGCGATATTACGGGTTGTCGGATACGGTCTGGCAACGCGTAATCTGGGGCAAGACCCAAAGAAGATGGAAATATTCACCCCTTTTGTTACAGCGTGTTACGTTGGCCTTGAATCTGTTGCCGTTCGTTACAATTGACGGCAACGGTTGAGGGGGAACCGGGGAGGATAAGGTGACCATTCCGCGTCTATTGGTGGTGGATGACGATCCGGACATGCGGTCGATGATGACCCAGTTCTTTCAACAAAACGGTTTCATCGCGCTGCCTGCCGCGACGGAAAAGGATGTGCTGACCCATCTGCGTGCGGGCCGGATCGATCTGATCCTGCTGGACGTCATGCTGGGTGACGAAAACGGGGTAGAGATCTGCGCCCGCCTGCGCAACGAACAGGATGTGCCGATTATCTTCGTGTCAGCGCTGTCTGCAGATCATCAGCGTATGGCTGGCTACGAAGTGGGCGCTGACGACTATATTGCCAAACCCTTCAACCCCCAGCTTTTGCTGGCGCGGGTCCGGGCGGTGATGCAGCGCGCAAGACGGACACCATCGCTGGCCTATCGTCGGCGCACCAAAACATTCCACTTTGACGGTTGGGTTTTTGACGGCAAGCGGGATGAGGTACATTCACCTGATGGCTATCTCGTATCCCTGTCCCAGCGTGAGACAGCACTGCTCAAGGTGCTGCTGGCAAATCCCCATATCCCGCTGAAGCGCGATGAAATCGCGGCAGCACTCGACGTTACCGGTAGCGATGACAAGCCCGAGGCTCAGGGTCGCGCGATCGACATGCTGGTGGGTCGTCTGCGATCCAAGATTGAAACCAACCCCAAGGAACCCAGAATGCTGCGCACCGAACGCGGTGTCGGTTACATCTTTTCCGCCGAGGTAACCGTGGAAGAAGATGCATGAACCTGCCACTGCGCCGCCTTGGCTGGATCTGGACACTGGCCGCCTTTGCTGCGGGCCTTTTGTCCGGAGGGCTTTGGTTTACCTCGGCGCAGTCCTGGGATCGATATCTGACACAGTCCTTTGTGGCCGGTTTTGCCGTGTACGAAGAATTACGAACCGGCATGGCTTCGCCACAGGATGTTTCGATTACGCCATTGTCACCGGACGCGGCGGCCTTGGCCGAAGAAGGCAAATTTGAACAAATTCCGGGCTTTTCGGACCGTCGTTTCGTAACCAACCTGTCGATACTGACCGACAGTTCTTCGCCGCTCAGCGGGCGTGAACTGACGCTGGCGGTGATGTCGGACCGGCTGGTCTATCCGGTTTCTGATATTGTTTCGGGCAGCGACCAGACCGGGCCACAAAAGATGGGGAACCTGACCCGGTTGCTGGCGACCTATTGCAGTGAGCCGATCCTGATCGCCAGATTCGGTCGGGGTGACTGGCAGAGTGTCGATGGAACTGCCGTCTGGGGCTGCGAGGCGGCACCAACCGATCTGCGCCTGCCCGCCATATTGATTGCTGTAATCGCGCTTGCCGTCATCCTGACGTCAGTGGGCAACGTGACCGACACATTTGCCCGGTTCGCTCAGGCACTACGGGATCGCAGACGCAGGGGCGGTCCGGACAGCTATGACGCGGACGGCCCCGAGGAATTGCGCGAAATCGTTTCCGCCGTGAATGACCATCTGGACGATGAACGTGCCCAGCTTGAGAAACGTGCAATTGTCCTGTCGGGTGTCAGCCACGATCTCGGCACACCCGCCACCCGGGTACGTCTACGCGCGGCGTTGATCCCGGATGATGAGTTGCGCGAAAAGCTTGAGGCCGATGTAGATCAGATGACCGGCATGATCGAAAGCGTCCTGACCTATACCCGGTCCGAACTCAGCATTGAAGACCCACGCCAGATTTCATTGACTGCTTTAGTCGAATCTCTGGTCGCCGACTATCAGGATATGGACCTTCCGGTTTCGCTGAAACAAGTTGCTCCTGTGGTGGTAGAAGGCGCCCAATCAGTCTTTGCATCCCGGCGCGGGCAGGGATCGCTGCCTGAAACCCGGCGCATTCTGATCATGGGCCGGCCGATCTCCCTCAAACGCGCACTCAGCAACCTTATCGACAATGCGTTGAAATATGGCCGCCATGCCGAAGTTGCATTGGAAACCGATGCGCAGACTGCGACAATCGTCGTAGAAGACAAGGGAACCGATCTGTCTGTCGAGGATGTCGAGGCCCTTATGGCACCGTTCCAACGCGGCTCTAACACAGGCTCTTCGGACGGATTTGGACTGGGCCTGACAATTGCCGCCACCGTAGCCGAACAACACGGCGGGACGCTCAGCTTTGAGGCAGGAGATCAGGGTCTGCGTGCGCGGCTTCGAATTACGCGCCAATAGATCGTCACCTCAGCGCTATGGCACGTAGCTGCGCACCAGCGCTCCGGCGATCAGGGCCCACCCGTCAGCTATGACAAAGAAAGCCAGTTTGAACGGAAGAGATACCGTTGCAGGCGGCACCATCATCATGCCCATCGACATGAGCACGGCAGCAACCACGAGATCTATGATCAGAAACGGCAGAAAAATCAGGAAACCAATTTGAAAGGCGCGCGCAATCTCGGACAGCATAAAGGATGGCATCAGCACCGAAATTGGCGCTTCGGGTGACAGCTGCATCGCCTCACCACCCGGGCGCAGCGCTGCCATCGAATAAAACGTATCGGCATCCAATCGGGCGGCCATGAATTCACGAAACGGAACCAGTGCTCGTTCCAAAGCAGGCTCTACATCAAGCGTTTCTTCGACCATTGGACGAATGCCTGTGTCCCAGGCTTCGGTAAAGACCGGCTCCATTATGAAATAGGTCAGGAACAAAGCGAGGCTGACAATCAGCATGTTAGGTGGTGATTGCTGCAGGCCAATACCTTGTCTCAAAATGGCGAGAACCGTAACGAGAAAGGGAAAGCAGGTGATCATGATTGCCAGACCCGGCGCCAGGCTGAGCACCGTGATCAACAGGATCAACTGTATTGTTCTGGCCGAGATCGAGCCGCCATCACCCAATGACAGGGACAGTTCTTGCGCAGTTGCAAATGAAGGTATCAACAGAAGGCCTGCGAGACCCAGCCAGAACAATTGGCGCATCATCCAATACCGTTCTGCAGGTCAGATATCTCAGTTAAGCGTACGGCGAGCCGGCCTGACTGATCCCCCTCAAGCTCCTCCAACAAGCCGCGCGCGACCAGTTGATCGCCAACATATAGATCCACCGGATCTTCTATGCGTTTGTCCAGCGTGAGCACGGCATTCTCACCCATGTTCAGCAGATCGCGGATCAGAGGACGGGCGCGCCCAACGGACACGGTGACTTCGATCGGCACAGCTTCGAACGGGTTCTTTTCAGTTTTTGGTGTCTGAGGGTCACTCATTTGACAAAGCCTCTTTTGCTTCATGGAGATATGCATCGAACGCCTGCGCAATGGTGGACAGCAACGCACTATTATCGACCGCACGCCGTGCCGTACCAACCTGCAGCCGAGCCTGCCCCGGCCGCAACGAAGGGTCTTCGATCACTTGTGGGGATGGTGAAAGCGCGTCAGGCACCAGGTTCTGCACCGCTTCTGATGAACCTTCAGGCACCACAAGCTGCATGGGTTGGCCAATCTGATCCTGTGCCATTTGGCATAGCTGCTCGACGATCTGTGTTGCAAAGCTTCGATCGACCATTTCTGGCAAGATCATACTTGTTAGACTCTGAAACATCGGCTCCAGAGACAACGCCATTCGTGTCATTGCCTCGTGATAAGTAAAGGACACATCCTCGAGTGATCTTGCCAGCTCATCCGTGAGGCGCCCGCTCTGCTGTTCCTGCGCCTTTATCGCGTCTTCCCATCCGGCACCGTAGCCGTTTTCAAAAGCAGCCAGCCGCTGTTCTTCCAGCGCGTCTTCATCCAGCAGATGAACTGCGGCACCGTCGGACTGGGCCGTGAAATCTTCAAGGAGATGAGCTATGGACATCACACCTTCTCCTCGCTTTCCTCAAGCCAGCTGCGCAGGATCTCAACCGTTTCTTCCTGCTTGTCACCAATCATCGCACGCAGGCGATCCACGGCATCCTCGCCTTTGGCTGAGGGAAGTGCGGGTACGCCTGCCTCTGCTTGCGCCTGACCCGGCAACGGAACGAATTCTGATGATTCATCTGCTGCAATCTCACCCGTCAGATAGGGCGCGGCCTCACCATCGGGTGCGCCGCCAGCAGGTAGCAATGCAGGTACGACAGCTTGCTTGGATAGAATCGGACGGATCACAAACAGTGCCAGAACCAACGTGACCAGTGCCAGAACCGCTATTTGAATCAAGGACATGACGTCGAGGTGAATTCGGCTCAAAAGTGAAGATGACGCCAATGTGCCCTGTGGTTCAACCGCCGGAAGGTCGAGGGATTTGAGCGTAATCACATCACCCCTTTCGGCATCGAAACCAACGGCAGAGGCGACGAGCTCACCCAAGGCATCCAGTTCGGCCTGCGGCATAGGAACGAATGTCTCGACACCTGCGGCATCAACGGTTCGTTCCCCATTGACCAATACCGCTACGGTCAACCTCTTGATCGCACCCGGGGCACGATGCACTTCAAGCTCGGTTTCGGAGATTTCATAATTCACCCGTTCGCGCGTTTGGGTGGCGTTCGAGTTCGATTCATCCCCTCCGGATCCATCGCCATCCGGCAAATTCGACGCAACGGTGACATCAGAGGATTGGTTGCGTGCGCTGTCCGACCTTTCCTCAACATCTGTACTGATCGCTACGCGACCTTTTGGATCAATGCGTCGTTCGCGTATGGATTCGGTTTCGGTCACAGTATCTACACTGACTTCGACAACCGCATTCCCGGCGCCAACACGCGCTTCGACCAGGCGCATCACTCTTTCTCGCAGCTGGCGCGCCCTGTCATCGGCAGTATCGGCGGCAACTGCAGTCTCCTGAGGTCCGATCACTGTGCCATTCGAGTCGATCACCGAGACGTTTTCCGGGGCCAAACCGCTAACTGCCGAAGAAACCAGAAACCGGATTGCCTTGGCCTGATCGCCCGTGATCTGGCCACCTGAAGGCACTAAATAGACCGACGCCGTTGGTGACACGCTGCGCTGAAACGGATTGGCTGATCCGTTCGCAATGTGAACGCGCGCCTGGCTGACATAGGAACTGCCCACGATGGTGCGCGCCAGCTCGCCTTCCTTTGCGCGCCAGTATGCAGCGTCGAACATCTGTGACGTGGTGCCAAATCCGCTGAGGGAATCGAGCAGTTCGTAGCCACGATTTCCGTTAGCGGGTAGGCCCTCGCTCGCCAGCGTCATACGCAATTCGTCACGCTGCGCCCCGGGCACATAGATTGAGCCGCCTCTGATTTCGTAAGTAACCCCGCGCTGATCAAGCGCACGTACGATATCGCCGGCGGCGCCGCTTTCGAGCCCGGCGTATAGCAGTGTCATCGACGGCGCAGTCACCAGACGCGACATGCCGAGGATACCAAGAAACACCAGCGCTACGGCGCCAGCGACGATAATTTGTTTGCGCCTGTCCAAACTTGCCCAGACAGTTCCGATCTGCTGCACGCTCACCTCCGACTCGCCGACATTCTGTGCGGCTCTGCCTCTGTTTGGACGATTGCCCTTAACAATCGGTTAGTCCCTGCGGGGTTATGACAGTTGCCGAACAGATCGATGAGGACGTCATGACTGACGCAGCTATGGATGAGGCGGAAGCCTCCGAAAAATCAGGGAAAAAAGGGCTTATTGCAGGCGTTGTCCTGGCCTTGGCCGGGGCTGCGGGCGGATACTTCCTGACCACGTCGGGTGTATTGCCAATTGGCGGGAAAGCAGATGTTGAGGCGGCCAATGAGAATGCCGATAGCACGCCTGTAAAGGCCTTACCTGCTGTCGGTTTCGTCGATCTTCCACCGGTGATTGTCTCGGTAAATGCCGGTGATTCCCGTCATCTGAAATTCCACGCTCAGCTGGAGGTGAATGCCAAGTACATCGCCGACGTGGAAAAGATGCAGCCCCGAATCATGGATGTGTTGAACGGGTATCTTCGCGCGCTCGAGATCTCGGATCTTGAGGATTCGCTGGCCCTGATCCGCATCCGCGGACATCTGCTGCGGCGCATCGCCATCGTCACCGGCGAAGGTCGCGTGCGCGATGTTTTGGTTATGGAATTCGTACTGAACTAGGAGACGAAGTTGGAACTTATCGCGGACATTCTGCTGGTCGCAGGCGCGCTTGGGGCGGGTCTGTACTGCTTTGTTCTGGCCCGGCGCCTGAAACGATTTACTGATCTGGAAAAGGGCGTGGGCGGAGCTGTATCGGTTCTGTCAGCGCAGGCTGAGGAGCTGAAAAATTCGCTCGAATCGGCCCGACATGCATCGGATCAGTCCGGTCTCACACTGCAGGATCTGACACAGCGGGCGGAATCTGTTGCCCAGCGCCTGGAACTGATGATGGCATCGATGCACGATGTGATTCCTGAAGACTCCATAGATGAAAATACCCTCTCGGCTGAGGCTGAACCGGCAGAAGAGTCGGAAGAAGAATCTGCTGAAACAGAGACTAACATTGAATATTTCAGAGAAAATCAGGAGCCTGAGCCCCCTGCCAAAGAGGCCACAAAGCCTCCCGAAGGGCTGATGTTCTTTCGCCACGCACCGCAGCTAGACGAGGCCAGCAGATGAGGCGGAACAGAAAGGGCAAATTAGGCCGTCAGCGCAGCGGCGTTCTGACATTGATATCAGCCCTGATGATCGGCTCCGCCGTTATTCGGTTGAGCCTGGAGGCCGGACCCGCTCTGGCGCGCAGCGATCAGCCAGGATCGACATCGCAACCTCAATCCCAACAATCGGGGTTTGAAGAACAGGAACTACAAGTCGTGCTGACCGAATTGCTGCGGCGTGAAGAGGCAATCGAGAGGCGTGAAAAGATCGTGGAGGATCGCGAGAAGGCTTTGGAAATAGCCGATCTGGCCATTGCAGGACGGTTGATCACACTACGCGAGGCGGAAGATGCGCTTCGCGCAACTGTTGCAGTCGCCGATAACGCCGCCGAGGCAGATCTGACCCGACTTACTGATGTCTATCAGAACATGAAGCCGAAAGACGCCGCGGCGTTGTTTGAGACGATGGATCCGATTTTCGCAGCCGGTTTCATGTCTCGTATGCCGCCCGATACAGCCGCTGGTGTCATGGCCGGTTTAAACCCCGAAGCCGCCTATACCATCAGTGTTGTAATGGCCGGGCGCAACGCGCTGGCTCCGAAGGAGTGACGCCTGTGTCTTCCAAACCCTCAGTTCGCGCCATTGGAGATCGTATATGCTTGGGATCGTAGGTATTGTCGTCATTTTTGTGATGGTGTTCGGCGGATATCTGGCTGCTGGCGGCAAAATGGCCATCATCATGAAATCGCTGCCCTTTGAAATGATGATGATTGGAGGCGCTGCAGTCGGCGCGTTCATGATCAGTAACGATTTTGGCGGGGTCAAGCACACCGCCAAGGACATCGGAAAAGTGTTCAAGGGGCCGAAATGGAAACCCGAAGACTATCGAGATCTGTTGTGCCTATTGTTTTCACTGATCCGCATCGCACGGGCAAATCCCGTTGAGTTAGAGCAACATATCGAAGATCCCGAGAGCTCTTCGCTGTTTTCCACGTACCCAAAAATTCAGGCCGATCGCGAAGCTGTTGACCTGATCTGCGACACGATGCGCTCAGCCTCGATGAATTATGATGATCCGCATCAGGTTGAGGAGGTTTTGGAGAAGCGGATGGAGGCAAACTTCCATCACGCGATGCACTCCAGCCATGCGCTACAGACTGTGGCAGACGGCCTGCCAGCGTTGGGTATCGTTGCTGCTGTTCTTGGTGTGATCAAGACGATGGGATCAATCGACCAGCCCCCGGAAGTTCTAGGCAAGCTGATCGGTGGTGCTCTTGTCGGCACATTTTTGGGTGTATTCCTGGCCTACGGGCTGGTGGGTCCGTTCGCGGGAAAGGTGAAGGCCGTCGTTGAAGAGGACAACCACTTCTACCAACTGATCAAAGAGGTTCTGGTAGCCAACCTGCATAACCACAACACTGCAATGTGTATCGAAGTTGGACGCCAGAATACTCCGACGCATAACCGACCCGGATTTACCGAGCTCGAAGATGCGCTGAAAGAACTGAAACAGGCGGCAGCATGATCAGGAAATGTGTCCTCTCGTTTATCCTGGTCTTTTCCGCAACATGTGCAAATGCACAGGAAGTCCGAGTGCGCTCGGGTGAGCATGACGGCTTTACAAGGCTGGTCCTTCAGATACCGCCCAAGACAGGTTGGACGCTAACTCACGAAAAAGATGGTGCCCGGATAGATGTTGAGCTTGATGGCGTCACATACAACACCAACTCGGTGTTTTCACGGCTGTCCGAAAACCGCCTGAAATCGCTGTCACAAGAGAAACCGGGTACAGCTCTTGAAATGGAGTTTGGGTGTGCCTGCGCCGCATCGGCCTTTTTGTTCAGGGATAACATGATCGTCGTTGATATCGCGCCCGGTGAGCCCTCGCTGTCCGTGACCCAAGACCTCCCTCCGATGGTTTTGCTGCCTGATCTGCAGTTAGACGATGAATCAGAGATCGAAGAAACACCTGACCCCGTGCCATCGCTGCAATTGAATGGCCGAGCGTTAGAGGATCAACTGATGTCGCGAATGCTGCAGGGAGCTGACCGTGAGATCGTCGATCTGCAGCTTTCCGATATTGGTCCAAGATCAACAGAAAAGGTCGCGCCAGGCAATATTCTGGAAGACTTGCCAGCAAACGTAATGGTCTCATCCGTTCTGGATGAACTTCGCGGGCTCGAAGGGCTGTCTTTACCGCAGATCGAAACGCAGCCCGCCTGTATTTCGGATACTGACCTGGGGTTTATTTCGTGGTCTGATGGACGCCCGTTTCCGGAACAGATTGCAGAGCTGCGGACCGGTTTGTTTCTGGAGTTCGATCACATCGATACAGAACGGGTCGAGAAGCTGGCCCAGCTTTACGCCTATCATGGCTATGGGGCTGAAGCGGTTCAAACGCTCGAACTACTTGCGAACGCCCCTTCAAACAGCGCGTGGATCATTGCGATTTCCAATCTGGTAGACGGTCGACCCCAGTCAGAGCCGAACCCGTTTCAAAGCCTCCAGAGGTGCGAGGGTGACGCGGCTTTGTGGGCGCTGTTAACCGAGGGGGATTTGCATCCCGATGCGCAGCTTTCTTCGATCGAACAATCCTTTGCGAGGCTGCCGGACCATCTGAGGCGTTCGTTGGGGCCCGAGCTTTCCGAGATTCTGGTCAACGCCGAGGAATTGGAAGCAGCCCGCCGTGTCTTACGTTCAGTCGATCGTATCGATGCGGACTCGCAGCCAAAGGTTACGTTGGCTAAAGCAGATGTTGCAGAAGCTGCCGGTGACAAGGCTGAAAGCGAGGTATTGCTGTCCGAAGTCATTCAGGCCTCAGAGTCGGATTTGGAAACCCCATTGGCTTTGGCGCGTTTGGTGGAAAAGCGCTGGTCGGATCGTGGAGCCATAACCTCTGAAGAACTTGAACTGGTGGCTGGATTTGCCATCCAGCTCAGACGATCAGAAATAGGCTCTGTTATGGCGCAAAGTCATGCAGTCGCTCTTGGTTTGAATCAGGAGTTTGGCCCTGCCATAGAACTGATCCGGGCACATCCGGAAGACAAAGATTGGGCTGGGGCTACAAACCGCGTGATGCATTTGTTGTCCGAACGCGCGGATGACGTGACATTCTTGCGCTACGCCCTGAACCTTCGTTCGGTGTCGAGTGACACGTTGGAAACCGAAACAGCAATAGCGCTGTCGGAGCGTCTTGCAGAGCTTGGTTTTGCCTCTCAGGCCTATGCGCTTGCGAACCGGCAACAGGATCGGATCAAACGGAAAGACAGAGCCAGACTTCGCGCCCGCGCCGCATTGTTGCAGGGGCAACCTCATCGGGCATTACTGGAGATTGCAGAGGATGACTCTGATGAGGCGCAGCTCCTGCGTGCCTGGGCCCTTGCAGACGCCGCAGACCTCTCTGCTGCAGCTTCGCTGCTTCGCGCGACTGGTGAGACTGATGAAGCGGACCGTCTGTTCTGGCTCGCAGGACAGGCAGATGATATCAAAGGTACATCTTCGAGCAAATTTGGAACGTTGAGTGAACTGGATCAGGCCCTGGCCCAGCCGGTTTCGCGTTCACCGGGCACTCCACTCTCTGATGCGAAAACTCTGCTGGCAGACAGTGAATTGGCCCGTGAGCGGATAGAGGAGTTACTCACGATCGCGGCCGCTCAGTAATGAACAAGGAACACAGCTGGCCGGAACAGGTGTCTTTCCGGCCAGTCTTCAACTCAATCAGTAAGGCGCTTCCACGTCATTCATCGAAACATAGACAGTTTTCATTTCACTGAAATGGTTGATCGCCAGTTTCGAGTTTTCACGACCCACGCCCGACATTTTCGACCCACCAAATGGCGCTTCGACCGGGGCAAGGTTGTAGGTGTTGATGTAGCAGGTTCCCGCCTCGAAACCGGCCACGATGCGGTGCGCACGCGTCACATCATTGGTAAACACACCAGCCGCCAATCCAAACTCGGTGTCATTGGCCCTGGCCAGAACCTCTTCTTCGGTTTCGAAATCCAGCACTGACATCACAGGGCCAAAGATTTCTTCGCGGGCAATGGCCATATCGTCGGTCACGTCTGCAAACACAGTTGGTTGCATATAAAAGCCGTCGCCTTCGATGCGTTCGCCACCATAAACAAGGCGCGCGCCCTCTGACTTGCCCTTTTCGACATAGCCCAAAGCGATGTTCATCTGATTTTCGCTGACCATCGGACCGAAATTGACTTCTTCATCCAACGGATCGCCGATTTTCGCTGTCGCCAGACGCTCTGACAGGCGCTTCAGGAAGGCTTCTTTGATCCCTTTCTGAACAAACACGCGCGTGCCGTTCGAGCAAACCTGACCCGACGAATAGAAATTGCCCAGGATCGCGCCCGAAACAGCGTTTTCGATGTCAGCATCAGCGAACACGATCATCGGGGATTTGCCGCCCAGTTCCATGGTGACATGCTTCATGCCGTCTGCTGCAGCTGCATAGACCTTACGGCCAGTCGGGACAGATCCAGTGAGCGAGACCTTCGCAACGCGCGCATCGGTCACCAGCGAAGCACCGACATCGCCGTAACCCTGAATAACGTTATAGACACCTTTGGGGGCGCCAGCTTCGATCAGGATCTCGGCAACCTGCAATGCAGACAATGGCGTAGTCTCAGACGGCTTGAACACCATTGTGTTTCCACAAGCCAGGGCCGGGGCACCTTTCCAGCAGGCGATCTGGGTCGGATAGTTCCAAGCTCCAATCCCGACGCAGACGCCCAGCGCCTCACGGATCGTGTAGACGAAGTCTCCGCCACCCAGCGGGATGTGCTCACCGGTTAACGAGGCGGCCATTCCGCCAAAATACTCCAGCGCGTCCGCGCCGGAGGTAGCATCCGCCACCAGCGTCTCTTGCAGGGGTTTGCCGGTATCATGGGTTTCGATAATGGAAAGCTCGCGGTTGCGTTCACGCATGATATCAGCGGCCCGGCGCAGGACACGGCCGCGCTCGGTTCCGGACATCGCAGCCCATTCAGCCTGTGCTGCTTTTGCACTGTTTAGAGCCTGATCCACGATTGCGGGTGTCGCGGAGTGCAGCCTCGCAATCACCTCGCCCGTTGCGGGATAGATTACATCAATGGGTGCGCCGCTGGTGTCCTCAACGTATTCGCCGTTGATGAAATGGCTGGCCTTGGGCTGAAACTTCATGCCGGGTCCTTTTCTTTGCAAACGCGCCCGATCCATCGGGGCGACAGTAACAGTTCAATTCGCAGGTAATGGTTATTGATTGACCAGTCAATAAAACACTGCGACCGGCGAGAACTTGCCTGTAAAACATGCCCCCCTCTTGAAATGAATGGTTAATGTTCCATTTATGTTCTACATAGTCAGAGGATAAACCGATGGCCCAAGCAACACGCAAATTGGCCCCGAACGGGCCTACGAACGACTACCATCTTCTTCCGGTCACCGACCGCCAGATGCGCTATGCCCGCGCCATCGCAGAACAGACGGCTTTGGAGATACCGGTTGAAGCGCAGCGTGACCGCAGATCAATGTCGGATTGGATTTCGGCGAACAAGCCTCATGACCCTTCGCCGTTTGCGAGCTATCCAACCGGCAAACAAGTTGCGTTTGCCGAGCGTATCTCGCGCTCGAAACGTCGGCCGATTCCGTCGGAGTGTTTTCGAGACAAGCAGCTGATGTCGCAGTGGATTGACCACAACAAATAGGTTTCTTGAGCTAATTTCTCTGAATTAGTGCCTGTGATGGCCGTGAGATCGGCCATACAGACCCACTGCGGCAGCAACAAACAATCCCAACAATATGTAGCCGGTTATTGCCTCGGCCACGGCCAGTGCCCGGCACATTCCAACAGGTCGCAGATCGCCAAAGCCCACCGTAGTGAATGTGACATACGAGAAATAGAGAACATCTGCCGGACCATTGGCTCCGGTCACACACACATCAT
Organism: Roseibium sp. RKSG952; assembly: GCF_009711355.1. Lineage (NCBI taxonomy): Bacteria > Pseudomonadati > Pseudomonadota > Alphaproteobacteria > Hyphomicrobiales > Stappiaceae > Roseibium > Roseibium sp. RKSG952. The sequence goes on from NZ_SMMF01000953.1 coordinate 114,570, forward strand.
CGTAGCCGAACGAGCCGTAAACAGCGGCAAACAGGAACGGCACGACCTGGATGAATGAGATCCCCATCAGCATCAGCTGCCGCTTGGGCGATCTGACGAGGCTGATATGATACCAGGCCTGAGAAATGAGCCAGACAATGAGGCCAAGCGTGGCTATGCCCCCAACAGTATCACCTGCCGTGGTTTCATTCAGGTGAGACAGAGCATACCAGGCGACAAAGCTGACCAGAACCAGCACGGATGCCGCGATAATCGTCGGCTTCCAATCCTGTAGTGTCGATGGATCCTGCGGCATGATCTTTCCCTAACGATGCGTACCGCGGAACATCATTCTATGGCTGCGCCAAGACCGCAACCCTTTAAGACCATTGATTAATGACTGCCCAGATGTTCCTGACCACGGCTGCGCGCCAGAACAATCTGTTTCTGCCGTTCACGGAACCGCACCTTGTCCTGCTCGGACGTTTCGTTAATGCACCGATGGCAGGACACGCCATGTTCGTATTCCGGACGCTTCACATCTTCGGGCAGGATAGGACGGCGACAACCATGGCACAGTTTGTGTGGCCCTTCGACCAGACCGTGACCGACAGAGACACGATTGTCGAATACAAAGCAGTCACCCTGCCATGTACTGTCTTCTTTAGGCATTTCTTCGAGATAACGCAGGATTCCACCTTTGAGGTGATAAACATCCTCAACCCCCTGCCCCAGCAGGTAATTGGTGGATTTCTCGCACCGGATGCCACCGGTACAGAACATGGCCACCCGCTTGTTATGAAAGCGATCCTTGTTTTCTTCCCACCAGGCCGGAAAATCACGGAAACTGGCTGTTTCAGGGTCTATTGCACCCTCAAACGTACCGATCGCAACCTCGTAATCATTGCGCGTATCGATCACAACCACGTCGTCCGAACGGATCAGATCGTTCCAGTCCTCGGGCTCGACGTAATGGCCGACGCTGGCGCGTGGATCAACATCCGGCTGCCCCATCGTCACGATCTCTTTCTTCAGGCGCACTTTCATCTTGCCAAAGGGCGGGTGATCCGATGTTGCCTCTTTCCACTCAAGATCAGCACATCCCGGCAGGCTGCGGATATGAGCCAGCACGGCGTCAATCCCTGCACGGGGGCCTGCAATCGTCCCGTTGATCCCCTCTTTCGCCAAAAGAAGAGTCCCCTTGACGGATTGTGCGCGGCACAGCTCTTGCAGAGCGGGGCGCAGTGCATCGGGGTCAGGAAAGCGCGTGAAATGATATAAGGCAGCGATTGTGTACATGTGCGCGATCTAATCCCCTTACCCAAAGGACGCAAGGGATCGCATTGACGCCTTCGGTTCCGCCCCCTACCGATAGGGCAACCAGAGGAGACCCAGATGACTCATGCCCTGATCGTAATTGACGTCCAGAATGATTTCTGTCCCGGTGGCGCGCTTGCCGTGTCCGGAGGAGATGAGATCGTGGCGCCGATCAATTCCCTGATGGATGAGTTCGAGGCGGTGATCCTGACACAAGACTGGCACCCGGCGGAGCATTCTTCATTCGCAAGCTCGCACCCGGGCAAGAATCCCTTCGACATGACCCAGATGCCTTACGGCCCACAGGTTCTTTGGCCGGATCATTGCGTTCAAGGTACCCAAGGCGCAGCGTTTCATGTCGATCTTCGCACAGATGCCGATTTGATTCTGCGCAAAGGCTTTCGCGGCAGCATCGACAGCTACTCCGCTTTTTTCGAGAACGACCAGAAAACACCAACCGGTTTGAAAGGTTATCTTGAGACGCGGGGGATCGAAAAGCTGACACTGGTCGGCCTCGCCACGGATTTCTGCGTGCATTTTTCGGCGGTAGATGCGGCAAAGCTGGGATTTGATGTCACTGTCCGGCAAGACGCTTGCCGTGCCATCGATCTGGACGGATCATTGGATGCAGCTATTCAGGCGATGCGCGATGCGGGAGTAACCTTGGCCTGATCGTCAGGGTGCTGCGCCTGCGGCAGCCAGATACTTAAGCAATACAAACAGGATAACCGCCAGCCCAAGGGCAAATCCAATACGACCGGGTACAGTACGCCGATCTGGTTTTACCGGCGCGGCAGGTTGTGGTTTGCTCTGCTGGATGGGCTCTTTGCGCACGATGCCGATTTCGGGTTGTGCGGTGCGGATGTGGCGCAGAAAATCGCTGAAATCAAACTCGCCGCTATATTCGCCTTTCAAGCCCTGGCTCTTGATGTTTGCAAACAGGTTACGAAGGATACGGTCCCGATCCGCCGCATGCTGAGGTGAGTAGTATCCCATCGGCACGCCGCAGTTTCGGGTTTCCAGCCCAAATCCCGCATCCTCGAACATATTTCTGATTTTCGGTGAAGCACCGCGCAGCGCATCCGCTGTTTTCACATCCCGAAACAGCGCACGTACTCGGGCGCCTTCCGGTTGCTCGGAATTCACCGTTTCAGACTCCAGTTCATCTGGTGCAATCGTAACAATGTCAAAGTCGTACTCGAGACCCATCCACCAAATTCAACCTTTTCGATCCATCCCCCACACTCACTAAATGGTGAAACGAACTCACAATATGCCCGCAATGTGACCTGACCTAGGCATTGTCACCATTTTAGCGACTCTTGCCATTCACCGCATCGATTGATCTAACAACGGAAATCGCAGGAGTTCCACATGGTCGACATCGCAACGCGGGTCTACAATCATAAATGGAAGATTGACCCCATTGTCCGGTCTTTGATCGACACAGATTTCTACAAACTGCTGATGTGCCAGTCAGTGTTTCGAAATAAGCCCCAAACGGATGTTGCATTTTCGCTGATCAACCGGTCGAATCATGTCCCTTTGGCGCGATTGATCGATGAAGGGGAACTACGCGAACAGCTGGATCACATCCGCTCACTCAGCCTCAGCCGCGGTGAAAGCACCTGGCTGCGCGGGAATACGTTCTATGGCAAACGACAGATGTTCCGCTCGGACTTCATGGAATGGTTCGAGAATCTACGCCTTCCGCCATATCATCTTGAACGCAAAGGGGATCAGTACGAGCTGACTTTTGAAGGTAAATGGCACGAAGTCATGCTGTGGGAAATCCCGGCGCTTGCTGTGCTGATGGAACTGCGCTCCCGCGCTGTGTTGAATGATATGCGCCGGTTTGAATTGCAGGTGCTCTATGCAAGGGCAATGACCCGCGTTTGGGAAAAGATCGATCAACTGCGCACGATTAAGGGCTTGGGGATCGCAGATTTCGGCACAAGGCGGCGGCATTCCTTCCTTTGGCAGGACTGGTGTGTGCAGGCGATGATCGAAGGGCTGGGTGGCGCCTTCACTGGAACCTCGAACTGCCTGATCGCCATGCGGCGCGAGGTCGAGGCCATCGGGACCAATGCTCATGAACTACCCATGGTGTATTCCGCGCTGGCCGAGGACGATGCCGCGCTGGCGCAAGCCCCTTATGATGTTCTGAGCGATTGGCACGAAGAGCATGACGGCAACCTGCGGATCATCCTGCCTGATACTTATGGGACTCAGGGCTTTCTGGATCGCGCGCCGGACTGGTTGGCGGGCTGGACCGGTATCCGTATCGACAGCGGTGACCCGGCAACCGGGGCCGAGACCGCCATCGCCTGGTGGAAATCCCGTGGCGAAGATCCATTGGAAAAGCGGGTCATATTCTCGGACGGGCTGGATGTGGACAAAATTCGTGAGCTTCACAGCCAGTTTGCGCACCGCACCAAGGTTTCCTTTGGTTGGGGCACGCTGCTGACCAACGATTTCCGCGGCCTTGTACCTGATGACGCTTTGGCGCCGTTCTCCCTGGTCTGCAAGGCAGTGTCAGCCAATGGTCGACCGACAGTCAAACTGTCGGACAACCCTGAAAAGGCGATGGGTCCTTCAGAACAGATCGAACGCTATAAGCGGGTTTTTGGTGTCGGTGCTCAGCAAGCGATCGAGGTGATCGTCTAGGGCCTGCTGGCCCGAAAGATCACCCAGATCGCGGCAAATACACCGACAAACCCACCGATATAGCTGGCGTCATGCATTGCCCCGGCGCGCAAAAAGCCGACTGGGTTCCGGATCGTCTCAGGCAGGGCGATTTGAGCAGCAGCTTCCTGATCCACAGCTATCAGGCCAAAGGCAAATCCGATCCCCGAGGCGAGCGCCGTGATCAGGAATACTACAAAAATCGCCCGCAGCCCTGCAGACCAGAGCTTTCCAGCCGGTGACAATAGCAGCAACCCAAGGAGGAAGGGCGGTAGTCCAACGATCAACCCCATCCACCAGCTCGCGCGCCACCCCACGATGGCCGCCCCAATCCGGGGCGGGACCTCGGGAGGAATCGCAAATTGCCGAAATTTGAATCGGTGGAAATAGTCCGGGCCAACGGTGTAACTAACCTGATTGTGCAGGGCGCCAAACAATCCAGCCGCCAACATTGCGACGGTCAGCAACATCAAAAACACGCCCAGTTTAGCCATGATAGGCTGCGACCGTTTTCAGTTGCGAGAAACCATATAGCGCCTCGAATCCCTTTTCGCGGCCGTGGCCGGATTTTCCAACACCGCCGAACGGCAGCTCCACGCCTCCACCAGCTCCGTAGTTGTTTATGAAAACCTGTCCCGATCTAAGCTGCTTTGCCAGCCGCATCTGCCTTGCGCCATCTCTGGTCCAGATGCTTGCGACAAGGCCATAATCGGTACTATTTGCTATATTTAGAGCCTGTTCTTCGGTATCGAATGGGATCAGAACCTGCACCGGGCCAAAAATTTCATCCCGGGCAAGCGTGTGATCGGCTGGCACATCCGCAAACAATGTAGGTCGCACATAGGCGCCTGTATCCGGGGCAGTTGCCACCACTTCTCCCTGGGCGGCGATACTCAAGTCAGATCCCTTATCAAGAAAGCCAGTCACAATCTGTTTCTGGCGCTCGGATATCAGCGGGCCGAGGCGCAGATCATCCCTGGCCGGCCCCACGGTCAGTTCTGCGTAAGCCTGGGCCATCCTTGATCTGACTTCATCATAGACCCCGCACTGCACAAGGATACGCGAAGATGCAGAGCAGGTCTGACCTGCGTTCTGGATGCCCGCATTCACCAGAAACGGCAGTGCCGCATCCAGATCGGCGTCATCAAAGACAAGTTGCGGTGATTTTCCGCCAAGCTCGAGCGTAACCGGAACCACATTGCGCCCCGCGGCCTGCTGAACAAGTGCACCGGTCGCAACCGAACCGGTGAACGAGATATGATCGACATCCGGATGAGAAGACAGCGCGGCGCCCGCCTCGGCACCTAACCCCGGTACTACATTCAACGCCCCGGCCGGCAATCCGGCATCGATCGCCAGATGGGCAAAGGCCAGAGCGGTCAGGCAGGCTTCTTCCGCGGGTTTCAAAACGCAGGCATTGCCCATGGCCAGCGCGGCACCTACTGATCGGCCAATGATCTGCATCGGATAGTTCCAAGGCACGATATGGCCCGTAACCCCATGTGGTTCACGCAGGGTATAAACTGTGTAGCCGTCGAGATATGGAATGGTGTCGCCCATCACCTTATCCGCCGCACCACCGTAGAACTCGCAATACCGCGCCAGAGCAACAGCATCAGCCCGCGCCTGTGTCAAAGGTTTGCCGACATCCATCGCCTCAAGCACGGCGAGCTCGTCAACACGTTCCAATACCAGCTGTCCGAGGCGTGTCAGAATACGTCCGCGTTCCAGCGCCGTCATTCGCCCCCATTCGCTATCTGAAGCAACACGCGCCACTTTGACCGCCGTATTGATTTCCTGTTCGCCACCACGTGCGATCTGGCAGAGTTCCGATCCATCAGAAGGGTTGATCAGTGGGAGAGTCTCACCAGATGTTGCAGGTTTCCAATTTCCACCAATCAGGCAAAGACTCGGGTCGAACCAAATCGGGCTGTTCATCAGTTCATCCTCCAATAGGCTCTAACAAAGTTGTTTTCATGCTGCGCCTCGACCTATTTCCGGCAATCTGGGCGCTGCCGCGATTAGCTTCCGAGTGTAGGAATGCTGTGGATCCGTAAAAACCTGTTCGGTTTCACCCTGTTCAACAATCTTCCCCGCCTGCATCACCATCACACGGTCCGTAATTGTCCGGACTACACTCAGGTCATGGCTGATGAAGAGATAGGTCAGGTTATAGGCCTCGCAAAGCTCAGCCAGCAGATCCAGGATCTGAGCCCGGACAGACACATCGAGCGCCGAGACCGCTTCATCAAACAGGATCAGTTCAGGGCGGGTAATCAGCGCGCGTGCGACCGCGATGCGCTGACGCTGACCACCTGAGAATTCGTGAATGTACTTGTTCGCATCATCCGCGCTGAGACCAACAGCGCCGAGCATTTCGGCGATGCGATCTTGTCGATCCGAGCCGCGTGGCGGATCTTCCAGCAGATAAAACGGCTCAGTTATCAGGCGTGAAACACGATGCCGGGGATTGAAGCTGCCGAATGGATCCTGAAACACCACCTGCATTTTTCGGCGGACCGCGAAATTGGGTTTGTGGCCAGAGAATACCGGTTGGTCATCCAACAGGATTTGTCCGCTCTGAACCTCTTCAAGCCCCAAAATAGCCCGTGTTAGGGTCGATTTTCCACAACCGGACTCTCCTACAAGTCCCAGGCGTTCACCTCGGTTCAACACGAAACTCACCTGATCAACAGCACGGTGCGTACCGGGGGTCTGGAACAACTGTTTTCGAGGCAGACGGTAGTCGCGCACAACGCCAGTCACCTGAAGCAGGGGTTTGGTTTCATAAGACTCAGGCAGGTTAACCTGATGCTCCGATGCCTCGAACAGCATGCGGGTGTACGGATGCTGCATGTTGCGCAGCAAATGATCGGTTGCACCACTTTCAACAACTTCGCCATGGCGCATTACCACGATCTGATCAGCCATGTCCGAGACAACGGCCAGATCATGGGTAATCATCAGCAGACCCATATCGTATTCCGTGACCAGCCCTTTCAGCAGATCCAAAATTTGGGCCTGCGTCGTCACATCCAGGGCTGTGGTCGGTTCATCCGCAATCAGTAGTTTTGGTCGCAAAGCAATAGCCATCGCAATCACAACCCGCTGGCGTTGTCCCCCTGATAACTCGTGTGGGTACCGGGACATTGGAAACTTGTCAGGTGGCAGCCCCACGCGGATCAGAACTTCCTGCGCGCGCTCTCGGGCTTTGTCAGCAGGCATTGCCTTATGGATCAGGATGGTTTCCATCACCTGATCTCCGATTGTCTTGACGGGGTTGAGTGCAGTCATCGGTTCCTGAAACACCATCCCGATGGAAGCCCCGCGCAGGGCGCACATCTCAGCCTCGGGGCGGTCCAGCAGCTCCTGCCCATTGAGCACAATAGAACCTTTGCCCACCGCTCCGTCTGGCAGCAACTGCATGACGGCCAAAGCGGTCATGGATTTCCCCGATCCGCTTTCGCCAGTCACTGCCACGATCTCACCCGGGGCAATCGACAGGCTAACCTGTTTTAGGATTTCAGCCTCGTGAATCGATAGAGACAGGTTTTCGATCTGCAACAAGCTCATGCGCGCGCCACCCTGATGCGAGGATCCAGAAAGTCGCGTAAACCGTCACCCAACAAGTTCAACCCCAGCACGGTCACAATGATCGCCCCACCCGGAATCAGAGCCAAATGCGGGGCAAAACTGACCATTGTCTGCGCATCTGCCAGCATTCGACCCCAGCTGGGCGTCGGAGGTTGCGCACCTAAACCAACATAAGAAAGGCCCGCCTCGGCCAGAATTCCCAGCGAGAATTGAATGGTCCCCTGAACGATCAGCAGATTGGCCACGTTGGGCAGGATATGTTCGGCAGATATACGGGCCGCACCCTTACCGGCGACGCGGGCGGCAAGGATAAATTCACGTTCCCACAGGGACAGGGCCGCTCCGCGCGTGATCCGCGCAAAAACAGGTATGTTGAAAATGCCGATGGCGATGATCGCGTTGATCGCACCAGCACCGAATACGGCAGTGATCAGGATGGCTATAACCAGCGATGGGAAGGCAAAGACCAGATCATTGCCGCGCATGATCAACTCATCCAGCCACGAGCCTTTGCGCGCCGCAGCGGTTAACCCCAGCGGCACACCCAACGCCATGCCAATACCAACAGCCACCAAAGCAACAGCAATCGAAGTCCGCGCACCCACCATGATCATCGAGAACATATCGCGCCCGAAATGGTCCGTACCGAACCAGTGCTGAGCGCTGGGTGGCTGCAGCTTGTCCGGGATATTCATCGCCGCATAGTCATAGGGCGTCCAGATAAACGAGATCAGCGCTGCAAGCAGGACCAGCGACGATAGAGCCGCGCCGAGGATCAGGTTGCGGCTCATGTTCTGTTCCTCAGCCGGGGATCAACAGCCGCATAGGCCAAATCGACCAGAAAATTTACCATGATGACTGCGAAAACCAGCAACATCACCACGGATTCAACCACGATCAGGTCGCGGGCCGAGATTGCCTGGAACACCAATCGCCCCAAACCGGGCAGATAGAACACCTGCTCGATGATGATTGATCCCGCCAACAGAAAGGAAAACTGCAGCCCGATGATGGTCAGAACCGGGATCAACGCGTTGCGAACCCCATGCCGCCACAATGCCTGCCGACGTGACAGGCCCTTGGCCCTGGCTGTACGCATGAAATCCTCGCCTAGAATGTCCAGCAAGGCTGAACGCATCACCCGCGCCAAAATGGCCGCCTGCGGCAGGGCAAGCGCAATAGCGGGCAATGTCAGCGAGTGAAGGCCTGCCCATATCCCCTTGTCCCAACCGACAAAGCCACCGGCATTGAACCAGCGCAGGTTGATGGCAAAGATCAGAACCAGCATCATGGCAAACCAGAAATTCGGAACCGCGATCCCTAGCTGTGTGGCCCCCATCACCGTCAGGTCACCGGGCCTGCCCCGTCGTGCTGCGGCATAGATACCAGCCGGAAAGGCGATCAACGTGGATAAGGTCAGCGCATACAGTGCCAAAGGAAGCGACACCCACATACGATCTGCAATCATCTGAGAGACGGGCGTGCGATAGGTATATGACGTCCCGAAATCCCCGGACAGCATTCCCCCGACCCAGTTGAAGTACCTCTGGGTCTGGGAGACATCCAGTCCCAGTTCGGATCTGAGGGCGGCCAATGTCTCGGGCTGAGCATTTACGCCCAGCATGAAGGATGCCGGATCGCCCGGTGCCACCTCGATCAAGGCGAAGATAACCACTGAGGCGACAGCAAGGCTGACGATGAGGGAAATCAAACGTTTAAGCGCAAAGCGAAGCATCAGCGTCACGTTAGGCCGGGATTTCCTGCTGGTCCAGCGCCACATTGAGGGATCGAACTTTGGTCGCACGATCCTTGTTCGGGCAAATTCCCTCAATTAGACTCTAAATATTATCTCAAAAAGGAATTTACGATGAAGACACCTACATTGGTCGGCATTTTGTGCCTATTGGCAGGTCCTGTGATAGCGCAGCAACTGGATGTAGATTTTTCCATAGTCGAGGACGGGCAAGCCGCTGGCTGCGCAGGCAGCATCGTATCTGGCCTCGACCCCAACGGTGACGGCTTTCTGGCGGTACGTACCGGACCGGGATCAGATTTTCGCAAGATTGATGAGCTGCACAACGGCAATCAGGTCCGCACCTGCGCCCGGAATGGGAAATGGGTAGGGGTGTATTATGGCCAGCCGCGCCAGAAGGGCTGGGTTCACAGCAACTGGCTGATAGACGGCGCCGGATAAATTAGAAACCGGGATCACATAGTGACCCCGGTTTTGTCTGTTACTCTGACCAGCTGATTTCGGTCAGATCAATCGCGGCTGTGGGGGCATTTTTCCACAAACCCTGAACACCAGCCTTTGCGACACCCAGCTTGGCCAGCTGGAAGAGGTACCCGTTGACATAATCCTCAGCGATCAGGCGCTGCGCCTCGCCAAGCAGTTTCGCTCGCTCTTCGGGGTCCGTTGTCGAGTTCAGCGTGTCCATCACGGTCTGGAAATCCAGGCTGTCATACTGGAAGTAATAGTCAGGCCGCGCGTAGATGCCGATATCCATCGGTTCGGTGTGGCTGACGATGGTCAGGCCAAAATCCTTGCCCTTGAACACACTTTCCAACCATTGCGCCCATTCAACATTGATGATCTCGGCGTTGATACCGACATCTGCCAATTGGGCTGCAACGATCTCTCCTCCGCGCCGCGCATATGATGGTGGAGGCAGATGCAGTGTGGTTTCAAATCCATCGGCAAAACCTGCCTCGGCCAGCAATGCCTTGGCCTTTTCAGGATCGTAAGCCGAGTTTCCCGTCAAATCGACATAGGCCGGATTGTGCGGCGCAAAATGTGTGCCGATGGGCGTGCCATATCCGAACATTGCGCCATCGATGATGGCCTGCCGGTCAATGGCATGGGCAACCGCCTCACGCACCCTGATATCATCAAAGGGAGGTTGCTTGTTGTTGGTGGACAGGATCGTCTCACCCTCGGTCGATCCGACCAAAACCTGAAACCGGGGGTCGGCCTCGAACTGCGGAAGGTTTTCAGGTGCCGGGAAATTGTCGAACGCATCGATGTCTTCGGCCATCATTGCGGCAAAGGCAGCGGTCGGGTCCGAGATGAACTTGAATGTCGCGCTTTCAAGTGCCGGCTGATCGCCCCAATAATCCGGATTTCGGTTCAGCGTGATGCTGTCCCCCTGCACCCATTCGCCGAATGTGAAAGCGCCAGTTCCAACCGGATTGGTCTTGATGTCGTCAATGCTGTCGGGAGAAACGATAACTGCATCACCCCAGGCCATGTTGAACAGGAAGTTGCCGTTCGGCTCGGACAACGTGACTTTCACTGTCAGCGGGTCAACGATTTCGACACTTTCAATTCCAGCAAACAGGGCTTTCTGTGCATTGGCGCTGTCTTCGCCCAAAGCCCGGTCGAGGCTGAATTTGACATCCTCGGCTTCCATGACAGACCCGTCATGGAAGGTGACTCCGTCATGCAGCCTGAACGTATATTCCTTGCCGTCATCAGAAATCTCCCAGCTTTCGGCGAGTCCGGGAACGACTGAACCATCGCCTTTGAAACGGGTCAGGCCCTCAAAGATATTGGTGTAGACAACCGAATCGATGGCTTGTGCGGCGGCACTGGTCGGGTCCAGGTGTGGCGGCTCCAGCTGCATAGCGATGGTGATATCCGATTTCGCCAAGCCCTGGGTTGCAATCAGGCTGGCACCAACGGCCAAGGCCGATGCAAATGATCGTAACATCTGCTGAGTCATAAAAATCTCTCCCCATAAATTTTGTTCAGCCCACGCATCAAAAGGGCCTTACTGGAAACAATGTCCCTTTAAACCTTGGGTCATTCAAGGAAATGTTCGCGCAACCGGGGTTTCTCTGCCCCTGCACGATCTGCTATGCCGCGCTGCAACATGAACACCGCAGGAGCGAGCATGAGCGCCACCGCCCGCAAGAAAGCCCCGAACGCCGAGGATATTCGCGCCCGCAAAGGCAGCGAACCGTTGGTCAGCCTGACCGCCTATACCACGCCCATGGCACGGTTGATGGACGACCATTGTGACTTTGTTCTGGTCGGCGACAGTGTTGGTATGGTGCTGCACGGTCTGACCTCGACCCTTGGCGTGACCATGGAGATGATGATAATGCATGGCCAGGCTGTCGCGCGCGGTCTGGAAAAGGCGATGATGGTCATCGACATGCCCTTTGCCAGCTACGAACACGATCCGGCGCAGGCCTTCCGCAATGCAGCTCGGCTGATGTCGGAAACCGGTGCAGGCGCGGTCAAGCTGGAAGGTGGGGTTGAAATGGCCGAGACCATTCGCTTTCTGGTCAAGCGCGGTATCCCGGTGATGGCGCATATCGGTCTGACGCCACAATCGATCAATACGCTGGGCGGCTACAAAGTGCAGGGCAGGGATGAGCAGGCCGAGGCCGTCCTGGCAGACGCCCGCGCGGTGGCCGAAGCAGGCGCATTTTCTGTCGTGTTAGAGAAAGTTCCGCAGGGGTTAGCTGACCGTATCACCGCCGAGATTGCGATCCCAACCATCGGCATTGGTGCATCCGCGGGGTGTGACGGACAGATTCTGGTCGTTGACGACATGCTGGGCTTTTTCACTGCGTTCAAACCGAAATTCGTCAAACGCTATGTTGATCTTGGCCCACAGGCCGAGGCGGCAATCGCGGAATATGCAGCCGATGTACGCGCACGCGCATTCCCTGCTGATGAACACGTATTTTCCGATCAGGCTCCGGCCAAAGGATCCAAGGCATGACCGCGCCGATCCTGCGCCGACTGGCAGAACTGCGCACTCAGACCAATGCCTGGAAACGCGTCGGTGAGACCATTGGTGTTGTTCCCACGATGGGGGCGCTGCATCAGGGTCACCTTTCGCTGGTTGAGGCTGCCAAGGCAGACTGTGATCGGGTGATCGTCACGATCTTTGTAAACCCCAAGCAGTTCAACAACCCCGAGGACCTGGCCAAATATCCGCGTACCGAAAACGAAGATGCAGAGAAGCTGGCCCCCTATGGCGTTGATGCGATCTACGTACCGGAACCTGAAGAGATCTATCCCGCGGGTTTCGCCACCACCGTTTCGGTAGCAGGTCTGACGGATGTGATGGAGGGTACCTTCCGTCCCGGGCATTTCGACGGGGTCGCCACCGTCGTGGCCAAGCTATTCCTGCAAACGCAGGCTGATCGAGCCTATTTCGGGGAAAAAGACTATCAGCAGCTAATGATCGTACGGCGCATGGCCCGGGATCTGGACATTCCCATCGACGTGATTGGCTGCCCGACCGTGCGCGAGCCTTCGGGTCTGGCGATGTCCTCCCGCAATCTGCGTCTGTCGCCCGAGGGTCTGACGATTGCGGCCCGAAAGAACACCATCATGCGTGAGCTTGCAGAACGGCTGCCCCGGGGCGAACCTTTTGGCGAACTGGCCAAAGAAGCAGAGGCCGCGTTGCTGGATGCCGGGTTCACCGAGGTCGAGTATATCGATCTGCGCTGCGCCGAGACCTTGGAGGCCTTGCCCCATGCCAACCGCCCTGCCCGTCTCTTTGTCACCGCATGGGCAGACGGTGTGCGTCTGATCGACAATATCGCTGTTCCCAACAGCTGATTTCCGCTCTGGCACGACCGCAACTGTTTGCGCTAAAGTCCCGCAAAACCAAACGGGGGAGAGCAGGCATGACCTATATTCTGGCGATTGATCAGGGCACGACGTCCTCGCGCGCGATTCTGTTTGACGCGCAGATGCAGCGTGTCGGGACATCACAGCGTGAGTTCACTCAGCATTTCCCGCAGGAAGGCTGGGTTGAACATGATGCGGAAGAGATTTGGGACAGTGTCCTGACCGTTTGCCGCGAAGTTATGGCCGACGCAGGTGTCACCGCCCAGCAGATTGCCGGGATCGGGATCACGAACCAGCGGGAAACCACAGTGGTCTGGGACCGGACAACCGGAGAACCTATTCATAACGCCATTGTCTGGCAGGACCGGCGAACCGCCGAGATCTGCGAACGTTTTCGTCAGGCGGGTTGCGAAGATGATGTGACCGCACAGACAGGGCTTCTGCTGGACCCGTATTTCTCGGGGACCAAGGTTAAATGGCTGCTAGACACAGTCCCGGGTGCGCGAGATCGCGCCACGGCCGGAGAATTGCTGTTTGGCACGATCGACAGCTTCCTGATCTGGCGCCTAACCGAAGGCCGTGTTCACGCGACCGATGCAACAAACGCTGCACGTACCCTTTTGTTTGATATCCACAAAGGGATCTGGAGCGAAGAAATCTGTGATCTGCTGGACGTTCCGATGGCGATGCTGCCAGAAGTAAAGGATTGCGCTGCGGATTTCGGAACCACGACCCTGTTCGGAGGGGAAGTTCCGATATTGGGCGTTGCAGGAGATCAGCAAGCCGCCACCATTGGCCAAGCATGTTTCCAGCCTGGAATGATGAAATCCACCTATGGCACCGGCTGTTTTGCGCTGTTGAACACCGGAACCGAGCCGGTGGAGTCAAAGAACCGTCTACTCACCACCATTGCCTATCAGCTGGATGGTCAGCGCACCTATGCGCTGGAAGGGTCAATCTTTATCGCGGGTGCTGCCGTCCAGTGGTTGCGCGATGCGCTGCAGATCATCGAGACAGCACCGCAAAGCGGTGAACTGGCCGCACAGGCCGATCCGAACCAGCATGTGGTGCTGGTTCCGGCCTTTACCGGACTTGGCGCCCCTTATTGGCAACCGGATTGCCGGGGCGCTGTATTTGGCCTGACACGAAACTCAGGCCGCGCCGAACTGGCCCGCGCCACGCTGGAAAGCATCGCGTTCCAGACCCGCGACCTGTGGCACGCGATGCAGGGCGACTGGGGCGCAGATACCGATGTCACGTTACGGGTTGATGGGGGCGCAAGCGCATCTGACTGGGCCATGCAGGGTCTGTCGGATTTTCTTGGGGCACCCGTAGATCGCCCAGTTATGCAGGAAACCACAGCATTGGGCGCAGCATGGCTGGCGGGAATGCGGGCCGGAGTCTATCCGGATCAGGCGGGGTTTGCTCAGACTTGGGCGCTGGATCGGAAATTCGAACCGGAACTGTCCGCTGAAGATCGCGATGCTGCATATGACCGCTGGAAACGCGCAGTTTCGGCAGCAATGGCATTCTAGAACTTAAGATGAAGGATCAGCTGTGATCCTTCATCAGCCGCTGTTTCTGGCGTGACCAGTCACGTTTGGCCTGAGTTTCGCGTTTGTCGTGGGTTTTCTTACCCTTTGCGATCCCGATCTTAATCTTGGCCCGGCCTTTGTGGTTGAAATACAGAACCAGCGGCACCAGCGTCATACCTTTGCGTTGTGTCGCGTTCCAAAGATCAGACATCTGCTTGCGGGAAACAAGCAGTTTGCGGCGGCGGCGCTCTTCGTGTTTGAAAACCTTCGCCTGTTCGTAGGGCGCGATATAGCTGTTGACCAGCCACAGCTCTCCGTCATCGACCGATGCATAGCTGTCAGCAATGTTCGAACCACCCGCACGCAGGGATTTGACCTCGGATCCCTCCAGCACAATGCCGCACTCAAGATCGTCTTCGATTGCGTAATCGAAGCGCGCACGCCGGTTTTCGGCAATTACCTTGTAATTCGGGTCTGTCTTTTGCTTGGCCATGACGCGTTGATTTAGGCGGCTTGGGCGCCCCTTGCAAGGCAGGGTTTAACTTTGGCCGTCAGGAATGTGCTGACATGATCAGATCAGGGCCAAAAATCGTATCCGCGTGATTGTGCAGATAGATTTTGAGCCATGGCGTGAAACGCTCGGGGTGGCGTTGCACTTCGGCCAGAAGATCATGGTAGTCGACCCACCGGATATCCATGACTTCGTCTGGATTAGGCTCGATTTTCAGCGGACCTCGCGAATGGGCAAGGAACACGTCGACAACTTCGTTCTCGACCATACCGTTGCCAACATCTGCATGGTATTCCAGCCTGTGACGATATTCGGGATAGAGCCCCGCGATACCCAGTTCTTCACGCAGGCGACGTACCGCACAGATGGATGCGCTTTCATCCCAGTCGGGATGCGTACAACAGGTATTCGCCCACAAGCCGGGCGTGTGATACTTGCCCAGCGCCCGGCGTTGCATCAGAATCTCGGTTCCTCTGACGACAAACACCGACACAGCCTTGTGCTTGAGGCCCTTTTCATGCGCCTCCAGCTTGTCCACGGGCGTCAGTTCGCCCTCAACCCAGGCCGGGATCATGATTCCCATTTTAACGTCTCCTGCTGCCTGACCGCTTTTGGGCGGCAATGGCGGGTGTGGCTGTGGCCAGGTCGGCTTGGCGTTTCATTGCAAAGTACGGGCGTGGGTAGCACCACAATCCGCGTATCCCCAAGGTGGCGCTGATCCTGCTTATGATCAAGCGCACGAAAGGCCGCAGGTGCTGCGGCCTCTCAGAACTTTGGAAACGATTTAGGACCAGGCGTTATTCGCCCGAAACGCTGACGATATAGGCGTATACGTCCTCTGCACCCTTCTTCAGCTTGAAGGTCATTTTTGATTTGGCAGAGGTTTCGCCCAGATAGTCTTTCAGGAACGCTTTGGGATCCTGCGCATATTCGACAAAGTTTGCCTCATCCCAGACCAGTCCGTTTTCCCCGGCTTCCACGATGCTGTCGCCGTATTTGAAGCCCTCGACGGTACCTGCAGTGCGTCCTGCGATACCATACAGGTTCGGCCCGGTTTTACCGCCCTTGACGATCACCTCACCGTCAGGATCAGCGATCATGTGGCAGGATTTGCATTTGTTGAAGGTTTTCTTGCCAGCCTCTGCATCGCCTTCGGCATAGGCGGGTACGGCCAAAAGGCCCACAAGTGCTGTTGCGAGGATGCGATTCATAGCTTTGCTCCGATACGTATTGGCTGATCTGAATGGAGCGCTGGCACGGGGGAGAGTCAACGCGCAGATTGCCGCGCGATGGCAGAGTGTCGCTGCGGCATATACGCCAAAGTCAATCGATGTCGTGCAATTCCGACCAACAGGGCAGCAGGTCCCCTTCTGCGGGCGTCGCAAGATAGATTGCCCGTGCAATGGCCCGGGCCAGACACAGCGATGCGATATGACCCAGAAGGCCAAGTTCTGCATCGGTTTCCAAAGTACGCGCTCCCGTGCTGACCCCGAACACGAGATCCCCATCGCCCGGAGTATGTGCCGGGACAATGGCCCGCGCGATCCCGTCATGCGCAGCCACCGATAGGCGATGGCACTGCGGCTTGGTGAGGGCAGCATCGGTTGCCACAATTGCAATTGTTGTATTGGTTTGCTCTGGCGCGGCGGGGCGCATTGCTTCGGCTTTGCGGCTGAACGGGTGACGCCCCAGCCCCGATGACGGATCCGGGCCAAGCCCGCCGAACTCGTCTCCGATCTCGAATGGTGCAGCCCAGAAATGGCTATCCCCCGGTGTGGCAACACTGCCTAGCGGATTGGCCGCAACCAACGCACCCACCGTGATGCCGTTATCCATTCGCATCGAGGCTGAACCAAGCCCACCTTTGTGCATGGCGGCCAATGCTCCGGTTCCCGCCCCAACGGTTCCAAGGGCGAAATCCTGCGAAGCGCATTCAAATGCTGCCTGCCCGAGCGCACGGTAGGGGTTGTCACCCCAATTCTTGTCACCGCCGTTGAGCAGATCGAACAAAATCGCGCCGGGAACAATTGGTACGATTGCGTTGCCGACAGGAAATCCACGCTCCCGGCGCCGCAATGCATCCGAGACACCTGAACAGGCGTCGAGGCCAAAGGCTGATCCGCCGGACAAGGCAATCGCATCCACGCGAGACACCGTTTTATCCGGCGCCAGAAGATCGGTTTCCCGTGTTCCCGGTGCACCGCCCATTACATGAACCGACGCAGCAAATGGTTCTTCCGCGGTCAGAACAGTTGTCCCGGATTTCAGGACCGCGTCCTGGGCGTTGCCGACCAACAAGCCAGGCACATCAGTAATCAGGTTTCTGGGTCCGGGGGTCATCGTGTTACCTCCACTAAACAGTTTGAGGTCAGATGCACCGCCCGCCATCCACTTCCAGCGCGGCTCCGGTAATCATGCTGGCCTCGTCCGAACACAGGAAACAAGCGGCGTTGGCCATATCTTCTGGCGTCGAGAATCGACCCAATGGAATCGTCGACAGAAATTTGGCACGAATTTCGGGCGTGTCTTCCCCCATGAATGATTTCAGCAAGGGAGTCTCACCCGCCACCGGACAGATTGCATTCACGCGCACGCCAGCGGGCGCAAGTTCGACGGCCATGGTCTTGGTGGCGGTGATCATCCAGCCTTTGGAGGCATTGTACCAATTGAGATTTGGGCGCGGCGACAATCCAGCGGTTGAAGCAACGTTCAGAACCGCGCCAACCCCTCGTGACTTCATATGTGGCATCAGGGCGCGCGCGGTTAGATACACCGATTTCATGTTCACGTTGTAAACGCGGTCGAAATCCTCTTCGCTGACATCTTCCAACGGGGTTGGCAAATGTGTGACGCCGGCATTGTTCACCAGAATGTCGAGATGTCCGAACTCTGTAAGTGCAGCATCCGCCATGTCCTGTACTGACGCGCCATCTGCAACATCGACCTGCTGCGAGACTGCCTGAGGCCCGAGCCGATGTGCCAGTTCAGCGGCCGCTTCACCATTGATATCCGCGATCATCACACGGGCGCCCTCGACCAGGAATTTCTCGACAATCCCGGCACCAAAACCGGAGGCGCCACCGGTCACGATTGCGGTTTTTCCCTCTAACCTCATGATCTTGCCCTCTGATCCGTGTTGTGGGGCAGACTAGCAATGCCTCAAAAAGATACCAGATCAATCTTCAGAGACTTTACCACGCATCGCCTTCACATCCGATCGTGCTTTTTTGGCTGCCAACCGGCGTTTGACCGATCCATAGGTGGGTTTGGTGGCAATCCGCCGCTTGGGCTTGACCAGAGCACGGGCGATCAACTCTGCCAGACGTGTCCGGGCGATCTCGCGGTTGCGTGCCTGCGATCGGGTTTCCTCACACTGGATGATAATCGCCCCCTCTTTGGTCCAGCGCCGACCGGCCAACCGCTTGAGCCGCGTTTTGACCGGATCCGGCAGAGAGGGTGAGCGCGCGGCCTCGAACCGCAATTCAACAGCGGTCGAGACCTTGTTCACGTTCTGCCCGCCGGGGCCCGATGAGCGTACAAAGCTCTCGGTCATTTCCCAGTCCTGTAGGATGATATCGTCTGAAACGCGTAACATGGCGCAATATTAAGATCCGGTTTCGGGAACGAAAAGGGCCGCCCCAATGGAACGGCCCTTCGAAAGCATAGGAGGTGGGGTCGGTTAGATCAATCGACCAGCCGGAGCGAGCGCTCCGCCAAGGGCTGCCTCAGCAGGTTTTCCCCCCGGTTGTTCCGACACCTCTCTCCAATCTCTTTCTCGACACTGGATCACCTCCTTTTCTATCTGTTGCGGTTAACTTTGAGCCTGACACAAGATGCGCCATTCTCAAAGCACTTTTTTACGCAGCCTGCGCAGTCAGCCGCGCAACGATCACCTTGAACGGGATCAGCGCGATCAGAGCCAGCGACAGTTTCACCAGCCAGTCTGCAAAGGCCAGTGTCACCCAAAGCGGCGCCATCGGGCCCGACAGCATGAATGGAACAGGTTCCCACGCCCAGCTAATCGCAGCATCCGCATCAGCGCCGAATACTGTGACCGAAGCCGAGAAGGCGATGGTAAAGAACAGCGTGGTATCCAGCGCCGATCCGACCAGCGTCGATGCCAGCGGTGCACGCCACCAACGCCCGCCACGCAGCGAATTGAATACGGTGATGTCCGCCAACTGAGCGATCAGGAAAGCCGTTCCCGATGCAACGGCGACCCGCAATGGTACGGCAGCATAAGTAAAGCCGTCGCCCTGAAGCATGATCTGTGTACCGATCAGCGAGCAGACGACACCGGTCAGAAAGCCGGCAAACACGACCTTGCGGGCCGGGCCAACGCCGTAGACGCGGTTCATGATGTCATTGACCAGAAAGGCCAGCGGATACGTAAATGCGCCCCAGGTCAACAGACCATCGAGCAGCAGAAACTGAACCAGAATGTTCGAGGCCACAACAATGGCGGCCATGGCAATAATGCCGGGTATATAAGCGCGTTGCATTTTCAGATGCCCGTTTTGACAAGGTAGCGGCGACTTGGCCAAGGGTTCATCCCAAGGCAAGCCGCGCTTTTAGACTCTGGGATTGTGTTTGGCAAGTCAGTCCGGCAGCAGATACTCAACCAGCTCCGTGCGCTGCAAAACCAGAAAGTTGTCGTCCGAAATCATCGTGGCACGCAACCGCCCCTGAGGGTCGCGCCAAACCGACAATCCTTCAAGATTGTCATGCGTCCCGGTGCCGGTCTCGATCAGAATCTCTTCAGATTTGGGCATGTCATCCTCGACCTGCCAGCGGCGCAGGCGCGAACGAAAGCCGGTCAGAGAGACCGAACGTTCCAACACGTAAAACCGCCCATCGGGACCGAAATCGGCGGCCACGGGCAGGAACCCACCCCGCTGAGGCAGGACAAACGGCGTTGACCAGGCCTGCCCGTTCCAGCGGTAAACAGGAATATCTCCCTCAGCCGTCCTGCTCTTTTCGGTCAGAGTGTAAAGACGGCCCCGGTCATCAATCGCCAGCCCCTCGAAAGACCCGTTGCGATCAAGTGTTTCAAAAGCCTTGGGTCGCGGCAGTACGCGTGCCCGGGCACCGGGCGCCGCATAATGTGCAACCCGGTGGACGCCTTCGAATGAAATGTAAAACGACCCGTCCGGAGCGATCGCAATCCCTTCGGAATCCCCGGCCCAGCCGAGCATGATGCGCCCCTTGCTCGAGAGAACAGGCCAATGGCCCAATATCTCGATCCCGGCGATCTGGTCCTCATCACGCTCAATTCGGGCGGTCACAAGGGTTGCCCGGTCGCTGAGTGCGATCATGTGGCGTCCATCGTCAGAGATATGGATGGCGGAGAAACCGCCAAACCAATCGGCATTGTGACGCCAGGCATAGCTGTCGAGCGGGGTGGCTGTTTTAACTTCAACCGCCCAAACCGAACCTGCCAGCAGCAGCGCTGCAATCAGTTGGATTGCAGAACCGATGTACATTGCTGCGGCAAATCGGCCAGAACGTATTCGCGTCGTTTCTTAGGCGCCGGAGCGTTGGGGTCCGGTGGCGGTGGGTTCAGGATGTTACGCACCCATTGCTGCGCCTCGGCACAACCATCTCCTTTGGGTGGTGCATCCTGATTGACACAGCCCTTGGATCCTCGGGGACACTTTAGACGAACATGGAAATGATAATGATGTCCCCACCAGGGGCGTATCTTGCGCAGATATGCCCGGTTGCCCTTTTCATCGTTGCACATCTGAACCTTGGCCCCTGGAAAGACAAAGATGCGCGCTACGCGCTTGTCCTTGGCAGCCTCACGCAGCACGGCGTGGTGCTGTTTGGTCCAGTTACCGTTCACATAGGCCCCGTTGGCGCGGCGCAGCGAGATCGATGAGATGTTTTCGCGTGCCTTGCGGCTGAGACGCATGTTGTCCCCCGGAAGCATCCAGATATCGATGTCCAATCCCAGTTGATGGCTGCGATGTCCGGATGTCATCGGCCCGCCACGCGGCTGGCTGATATCCCCGATATAGAGGCCGTTCCAACCCGGTTGTTTGGCTGCGAATTTGCTGAGGTCCTGCACATAGTCAATCGCATCGGGGTGCCCCCAATTGCGATTGCGCGACAGACGCATGGCCTGCCATGTCGGTCCGGTCTCGGCCAGTTGCACCGATCCGGCAGCACATCCGCGCGAATAACTGCCGAAGGCAGCCGGTTTCTGCTGTGAACTTTGCTTTTGTGCCCCGAACAGTTGCTTAGCGAGGGGCTGCGCCCCTGCGGTGCCTGCCAAAGCGATTGTTGCCAGTATTGCCAAAAATCGTAGTAAAATCATCTGCTCTGATCCCCTTCCGGTCTTACCCAGCGCATCAGGAATAGCCCCAGAATAAACAACAGAACGATAGGTGACACCCCCAGTCTTGCGCTACCGGTCATGGTTGTTGCAATCCCGATCAGCATCGGCGCGGCAAAGGCAGTGGCACGGCCCGAAAGACCATAGAGCCCAAAGCTCTCGACCGGGGCCTTGGGGTCGGTATGACGCACCATCATCGAACGGCTGGCAGATTGCAGAATGCCGCCCATCCCGCCGATCAGAACGCCGCAGCCAAAGAAAACCATGTCGGGCAGGCCGGATCCCTCGGGCAATGTGATCCCGAAAATCTGGGTTCTATCCATCGAGACGATGGTTGTGCAAACAAAGATCAAAACCCATATGGCCACCAAAATCACTGGTTTAGGTCCGTATTTCTTGTCCAGTTTCCCCCCGACCCATGAAAAGGCGGCGGCCGCCAGAACGCTGACGATGCCAAAAACCCCGATCTTGATCAGGTCCCACTCCAGTACCAGCCGGGCATAGACGCCGCCAAAGGTATAAAGCCCGTTCAGCGCATCCCGATAAAACATGGATGAACCCAGGTAGCTGGCCAGGCTGACCCGGTGCCGCAGGTTCGAGATGGATTTGGCCAAAATGCTCAACGCCTCACCCACGCTGCCTTTTTGGTCTTTTGGCGCATCATCCCGGACCCAAAGGAAGTAAGGCACCATGAACAGGATGAACCAGCCAGCAGTGAAGGGCCCCACAAAACGCGTGCCCTGCTGCGTCGAAGCGTCGAGACCAAACACCGGGTCTATTCCGATCAATGTCTTGCCATTGGCCTGTTCGACAAAAAGCGCCAGCATGATTGCCAGTGAGATCAGGCCGCCGAAATAGCCGAAGGCAAAGCCCGATCCCGAAATCTCACCCACTTCGTTGTCATCCCCCAGATCGGGCAGCTGAGAGTTGATGAAGATCAGTGCATATTCCGCGCCAATAAAGCCCACCCCGAATGCGGAAAGCATCAGCCACATGTTCGAGCCGTCGGGCATTGTGTACCACAGCGCCGCCGACCCCACTGCATACATGACCGAAAAAGCGAATATCCAAGGAATACGTCGCCCCGATACATCGGCCATGGCCCCCATCAACGGGGCGCCGAAAGCGATGATCAGACCGATGATTGTCATGCAATTGGCCCAAACCGTCTGCGCCCGTGCATCAGCGGCATCGCCGTCCAGACCAGCCGTCAGATAATACTCTGCCGCGACCCCGGCGAAATAAGGACCGAATACGAAAGTCACCAACAGCGTGTGGTATGGCTGACTGGCCCAGTCGAAAAACCACCAGCCCCAAATGCGCTTGCGCTTGGATATTTCTGCCATCACTGCCCCACAACGTCTTTGTTCTTATAAGACGGGCCTTTGGATCATTTCGCAAGCGTTCTGTTGGGACAGCCTTGCTCTTTGTCGCGGGTGCGCTTACCTCTCATCAGATGTGAAAACGGAGTTCCCATGCTGTCGCTGATCCAAATCCTGTTGCTGATCCTGGACATTGTCTGGTTCATCATTCTTGCCCATGTGATCATGAGCTGGCTGATCAACTTTCAGGTGCTCAACCTGCACCAACAGCTTGTAGCGCAGATATGGTACGGCCTGAACCGTATTCTGGAGCCCGTTTACGGGCCAATCCGCCGAATTCTGCCCAATATGGGTGGATTGGATCTGACACCGTTGGTGGTGTTGATCGGCGTCTATGCGCTGCGGATCATTCTCATAAACAATGCGGTCTATTTCTACTGACCTCTTGTTCACCGAATCTTAGTATGTGATTGTCCTGTCTTAAGAGCAGATAAACCTTAAGACAGGGCCACCCCACACATGTTCGACGCCGCACCTATGCTGCGAGATGTCTTTGGATTCGACGACTTCCGCCCCGGGCAGGAAGAAATCGTTGATGCCGTGACCGCAGGCGAAAATGTGCTGGCGATCATGCCCACAGGTGGCGGCAAATCCCTGTGTTATCAACTGCCTGCCCTGATGCGGGATGGTGTAACAGTGGTGATCTCACCGCTGATCGCCCTGATGCGCGATCAGGTGCGCGGGCTGCAAGAGGCCGGGGTCGAGGCCGGTGCACTGACCTCGGGCAACACGCCCGAAGAAACCGATGCCGTGTGGGACGCGTTGGAGGCCGGGCGGCTGAAACTGCTTTACATGGCGCCGGAACGCCTCGCGGCCGGGTCCGCGCTAGGGATGCTGCGTCGGATCAACGTGAACCTCATCGCCGTGGACGAGGCGCATTGCGTCAGCCAGTGGGGCCATGACTTTCGCCCCGATTACCTGCGGATCGGAGAGCTGCGCCGCGCATTAAATGTGCCCTTGGCGGCTTTCACAGCAACAGCGGATGCCGAAACGCAGGACGAGATCGTCGAAAAGCTGTTCGACGGCGCTGCACCCAACAAATTTCTGCGCGGGTTCGATCGCCCTAACATCCACCTGGCTTTCGCCGCCAAAGATGGCCCCCGCAAACAGATCCTCGATTTCGCCGAGGCCCGCAAAGGCCAATCCGGCATTGTCTATTGCGGGACCCGCAACAAGACCGAAGTACTGGCGCAAGCCTTGCGGGCCGAGGGGCATTCGGCCTGCCATTATCACGGCGGGATGGAGGCCGAAGATCGTCGCATCGTGGAAACCCGCTTTGCCCGCGAAGACGGCCTGATCGTGGTCGCCACCGTCGCCTTTGGCATGGGAATCGACAAGCCCGATATCCGCTGGGTCGCCCATGCCGACTTGCCCAAATCCATCGAGGCTTATTATCAAGAAATTGGGCGTGCCGGACGTGATGGCGGACCTGCCGAGACCCTGACACTGTTCGGCCCCGACGATATCCGCCTTCGCCGCTCGCAAATCGACGAAGGGTTGGCCCCGCCGGAACGACGTATGGCAGATCATGCGCGGCTGAACGCCTTGCTGGGATTGGCCGAAGCGCTGGTATGCCGCCGCCAGACCTTGCTGGGATATTTTGGCGAACAGGCTGCGCCCTGCGGTAAATGCGATCTGTGCGACAGCCCGCCCGAGGTGTTTGACGGCACCACCCCGGTTCGTATGGCCTTGTCCGCGATTCTGCGTACCGAGGAATGGTTTGGTTCGGGCCATTTAATCGACATCCTGCTGGCCAATGAAACCGACAAGATCCGCGCGCGGCGCCATGATGAGCTTTCGACCTATGGGATCGGCAAGGAATGGTCGCGCCCGCAATGGCAGGCTATTTTCCGACAGATGATGGGTCACGATCTGGTGCGTCCTGATCCGGAACGCCACGGCGCGCTGCGCATGACCGAAGCGGCCAAACCGATCCTGAAAGGCGAGGCACAGATCAACCTGCGCAAGGACACCCTCCGCAAAGCCGGACGCCGCCCTGCCGTCAAGATGATGGTTTCCGAAGAAGACGCACCGCTGCTGTCTGCGCTCAAGGCCAAACGGCGCGCACTGGCGGAATCCGCACGGGTCCCGGCCTATGTCATTTTTCCCGACCGCACACTGATAGAAATGGCTGAGAAACGCCCCGTGACGCTGGACGACATGGCCCGGATTGGTGGTGTTGGAGCAAAAAAGTTGGAGCGCTACGGAGATACGTTCCTTGAGGTGGTCGCAGGAGCGATCGAGGCAGTTCATCCAGCGCGGCGCAAGCTGGCTGGACGCGATCAGGGCGAGATCTATGATCGGTTGCTTGAAGTGCAGTCGCAGTTGTCGCGAGGTCCGGACGGGATCGACAAGCCATTGACCTGTTCCGCTTCGCAGCTGGCCAAGGTTGCGCAAATGCGCAGCGGCGACGCCCGCGCTTTGGAGCAGCTGTTGGGCGAACGTCGTGCAGAACGTTTTGGCGCAGCGTTTCTGGACGTGCTGCAGATGGCAAGCTAGATACACTCCGAACAGGCGAGAACGAGGGCGGATATGCTGGTAGTGATTTCCCCGGCCAAGCGGCTGGACTGGGCTGAACGTGAAGTCGAGGCGACGCAACCCGCCTTTCAGGATGATGCTATTCGCCTGTCAAAAACAGCTCGCAACCTGACCCTCGGTGACCTGAAAAAGCTGATGGATCTGAGCGACGATCTGGCCCGCCTGAATCGCGACAGGTATCGCGCGTTTTCGGATACCCCCGACGCGAGTATCACAAGACCCGCTGCACTGGCGTTTGCCGGTGACACATATCAGGGTTTGGAGGCTGCTTCGCTGGATGCCGATGAAATGGCGTGGGCACAAGATCATCTGCGCATTCTATCCGGGCTTTATGGCGTGCTGCGCCCGCTGGATGCGATTCAAGCGTATCGACTGGAAATGGGCAGTAAGCTGAAAACCCGGCGCGGTAAGAACTTGTATGAGTACTGGCGCGATCAGCTAAGCAAAGCGCTGAACACGCAAGGCGCAGAGATCGGATCGGATGTATTGGTGAACTGCGCCAGCCAGGAATATTTCGGTGCAGTAGACCCTAAAGCGCTGAAATTGAGGGTCATCACACCTGTATTCATGGAAGACAAAGGCGGCACACCTAAGATCGTCAGTTTCTTTGCCAAGAAAGCACGCGGAGCGATGGCGCGCTATGTCATTCAGCACCGTTTGACCGATACCAAAGGCTTGTTGGATTTCGACACCGGAGGCTATGAATATCGCCCCGAGTTGTCACAAGAAGACAAACCGGTCTTTGTGCGCCCTTATCAGGCCTGATCCAGCATCGACGGGTCATAGGCAACCAGTTCGACTGTGTTGCCTTCTGGATCTTCGGTAAATATTCCCCGCCAACCGATCCAGCCGAATTCCTCTACGCGATAAGGCTGCTCGATTTCGTCATACCAGCGCATCACCGCGTCCTGCTCGTGGAACGGCAGTGACAATGCGATGTGATGCAGAGCAGATGCACCACCGGTTACTGGCCCATCCGCCCCGGTCGGATGCAGCCCCGGTCGCGGTGCTGCAGTATGATGAAAGAGGGCCAGAACTTGCGTATGCCCACCGAACCCTTCGGCAATTCGAAAGAAGGTGATGGCGCTGTTGTGATCGCCGCTCAAACGCTCGAGTCCGATCACATGCTCGTAGAATTTCACCATCGCGCCCATGTCGGCGCAACGTATTGCAATCTCACCTAATGCACGGGGGCGGAAACTTCGATCGTCACTCATTCAGTGAACCTATTCATCCCCCACAGGATCGACAAGGACGGGCCTGGCGTCTGCCGGGCAATGGCTGGAGATCATGTCACAGATCAGCTTCTTATGCAGCGGTTTGGTAAGGTAGTGATCAAGACCTGCAGCAAGAATGCCCTGATCATCGCCGGCCATCGCATGAGCCGTTAGCGCAACGATAGGAACGTGCCGCCCCGTCCCAATCTCTTTCCGGCGAATTTCACCTGTCGCTTGCTTGCCATCCATTCCAGGCATCGAGATGTCCATGAAAATCAGATCGGGGTCAAAATCACCAAAAGCATCAACGGCTTCCAGCCCGTTAGATACGAATTGCAGGTCGATGTTCAGATCCTTGGTCATCTTTTTGAGGATCAACTGATTGGTACGATTGTCCTCGGCCGCCAGCACACGCATCAGTCTCTGCCCTTCTGAACTGCGTGGTGACAAAGTCACCTCTGTTGCTAGAATGCTGAGTTCAGTCGGTTCAAATGTCGATGTCCCAAGAGCCATCAGGCGCGTGTAAAGCTCGGCCCGGGGAATGGGCTTTTGCAATACACCTTCAATCAGGCGATGCGCAGGATCGGCGTGTATCATGCCCGGATTGGCTGACATCACAACGATTGGAAGGTCGACCCAGCCACGATCGCTTAGGGTTGCAGCAAGCTCCAGCCCATCCATGTCAGGCAGATCATGGTCGCACAAAAGCAGGTCGATTGTGTCATCCACACACGAAAGCGCCTCAGCCCCGGTTTCACAAACCGTCACCCTGGACCCCAGCCTGCGCAACTGCTTGCTGAGAATGGCTCGATTGGCGGCAAGATATTCGACCACCAGAACATGTTTCAAACGATCCGCCAGATCGGGTGGTGCGGGTTGAGGCCCCTCGGCTGTGGGCAGGGTTACCCGGAAGCCAAAACATGATCCCTCACCCAAATCACTTTCGACCCAGACCGTTCCGCCCATCATCGTGATCAGGCGTTTGGTGATGGCCAGCCCAAGTCCGGTGCCTTCGAATTCGCGGTTCTTTTCATTTTCCACCTGATTGAACTCGCCAAAAATGTGGCTGATCTTTTCTGCCTCAATGCCGATCCCGGTATCTTCGATCGCGATGTGAATGTCGCAGGTCTGCGCCTCAGCGTTGGGAACACCGGTCACACGGATCAGGACATGCCCGTGCGAGGTAAACTTGACCGCATTGCCCACCAGATTGGTCAGTATCTGTCGAACTCTGCCTGGATCACCGACAAACAAAGTGGGCAGAAAAAGATCGTAGTCGACCAGCAGTGTCAGCCCTTTGTCCCGAACGCTGGGCTGAAGCAGCATCGCCACCTCAAGAATACAACGCTCCAGATCAAACTGTTCGGGATGCAGGGTCAGCTTGTCCGCTTCGATCTTGGAGTAATCAAGAACATCATTGATAATGACCAGCAATGCCTCACCCGAGTTTCGGATCGTGTTGACATAGAGGCGCTGCTCCTCTCCCAGAGGTGTTTCGGTCAACAGCTCTGTCATCCCGACGATCCCGTTCATGGGTGTCCGGATTTCGTGGCTCATGTTGGCCAGAAAAGCTGATTTTGCCCGGTTGGCGGCCTCAGCCCGTTCGCGCGCGGCGTTCAACTCGGCCTCATGCCGGACCGAAGATGTGATGTTCAGGGCAAGGCTCACTACATCGCCGCCCTGCCCGCGCTGATCGATCAGCTTGATGTATTGACCGTTCCACAGCTGAATGACGATGGGTGGCGGGTTTGTCCGCGCCCAGCGCGCCAGCATTCTGGCCTGCCATTCCTCAACCGGTTCCGAGCCGATATCGACAATGCCCTCACGCGTCATAAGTTCAAGCATTCGAGTATAGGAGATACCAGGCGTGACCTCTTCCAGCCCCTCGAACACGCTCAGATATGCGGTGTTGGCGCCAATCAACCGGCTATCGCCGTCAAAAAAGGCAAACCCGTCCTGTATGGTCTGAATCGAATGCCACAATCGACGCTCAGCGACTTCGATCTTGGCGTTTGCAACTGTCAGGTCGGATTTGACCTTTTCGTTTTCATCCCGAACGGTTGCCACTTCGGCCTGCGTTTCGCCTATTTGCCGTGTCAGTGCCATGGCGTGACGGCCCAGTTTGCGATTTGCGGCAGACAATTCTGCCTGCTTGAGGTCAAGCAATCGTTCTGCCGCCAATCTGGCGCGCCGTTCTTTTGCAAGTTTGTCTGCAAGACTCATCTGTCTTATCCCGGGTCAGTCTGAAGACAGCATTCCGGCAGAGCGTGAAAAAGTGTTTAAGCCGTTGCAATGGAAAGGGCGCTCATGCGACGATCTTGCCAAATAGGAGGTCGTGATGCGCCGCTTTGTTTTGACTTCAATTGCTTCTTTTCTTTCATTTTTTCTGCAAACCGCTCTGGTTCAGGCCCAGTCTTCGGTGCCAGAGTTCCGCTATATCACCACACGGGATGCGGACTTTTATGGCTCGGATCTGGATGCGCTGTTCGATACCGATTTGAAATCGTGCATTCAGGCCTGTTCGGCTAACGCAAACTGTACTGCATTCACCTACAATACCCGTTCAGATGCCTGTTTCCCCAAGAGCGGAGTAAACCGTCAGGAACCTTACGAAGGCGCGTTGTCCGCCCAGAAGATCTCAACGCCAGAACAGACCCTAACATTAGCGAGAACACGCGCCGAAGCCCTTGGGTTTCTGCGCCCATCCGATCTCGAAAGCGCTGGCCAACAATCCCGGGATCTGAGTTTTCTTCATACCGCAGGTGGACAAGATCTGAATGCCGTACTGGGGGCTGCAAGAAGTGCCGGCAATGCAACGCAGGCGATGCAATGGACCGGTATTGCAGTTTCGCTTAGCGATGCGCCCGATCTCTGGGTCGAATACGCCCGATTGCTATTGGCCATTTCACCGTCTGGCTGGAATGAAAAGCGAGACATGAGGCAGCGTGCGCTGAATGCGTCGATCAACGGGTACCTGCGTGCCGAAAACCCCGGAACACAGATCGCCGCGCTTATGGTGATGGCAAATGCGCTTGAAGAAAGCGAACGCGGTCGGGATATGATCCCTGCCCTGAGGCTGGCCGAACAGGTCCAGCCGCGCGAGGATGTGCTGGCGGCACTGACCGATGCGATCGGGAAATACGGGTTCCGCGTTGTCGACAGCAGTGTCGAAAGCAACGCTGCTGCACCCCGCATCTGTGTAGAGTTCTCTGAAAAACTGATCAAAGCGGGCGTTGATTACGACCCCTTCGTACAACGCAATAATGACGGGTTGGTGGTACAAGCCGATGGGTCTCAGCTCTGTGTTGACGGCGTTGAACACGGCAAGCGCTACCGCATGACCCTCCGACAAGGTCTGCCTTCTGCATCCGGCGAAACCCTGAACCGCGATTTGGAGCTGACGCATTATGTACGCGATCGTGAGCCGTCGGTCCGGTTTCCGGGTCGCAGCTATGTGCTGCCAAAATCCGCAGACGCGGCATTGCCGGTCGAGACAGTGAACACCACAACCTTGGACCTGACATTGCGCCGGGTCAGCGACCGTAATCTGCTGCGTTCCGTGCAACAGGATTTCTTTGGCCGCCCGCTTAGCCAATGGGAAGAAGAGGAGTTCTCGGACGAAATCGCCGAAGAGATCTGGACTGGTACTGCGCGGGTCGCTTCGGAGCTGAACCAGGACATGACCGCCCGCCTACCTATGGCCGAAGCAATCGCAGAGCAGCCGGCAGGCATATATGCTCTGACTGCTCGGGTTCCAGGGGCGGATCCATATGATGATCCGGGGGCGACCCAGTGGTTTGTTCTGTCCGATCTGGGAATCAGCACAGCGCTTGGCACCGATGGTCTGCATGTCACCGTTCGCGGGCTTCATAATGCAGAGCCACGTGAGGGTATCGACGTATCGCTTGTGTCCAACGCCAACGCAGTGATCGCAACCGCCCAAACGGATGCCCAAGGGTATGCGCGTTTTGATCCCGGTCTGACCCGCGGAACCGGGGCGAGCGCGCCCACGCTGGTCTTGGCAACGGATGGTGATGCAGATTTCAGCTTCTTGTCCCTGACCGATCCCGCCTTTGATTTATCGGATCGTGGCGTCGAGGGTCGTGCGCCCGCCGGTCCGGTGGATGTTTTCCTGACCACTGATCGCGGCGCTTATCGCGCGGGCGAGACAATCCATGTCACAGCCCTGTCGCGCGATGGTACGGCACAGGCGATTGAAGGTCTGCCGCTGACCGCGATCTTGCATCGACCTGACGGAGTTGAATATCGACGCGTCGTTTCGGATGGCGGCGTGGCTGGGGGGCATGTCTTTGCGCTGCCCGTTGCAGCGGAT
This sequence comes from Roseibium sp. RKSG952, assembly GCF_009711355.1. NCBI lineage: Bacteria > Pseudomonadati > Pseudomonadota > Alphaproteobacteria > Hyphomicrobiales > Stappiaceae > Roseibium > Roseibium sp. RKSG952. Next base: position 145,591 of record NZ_SMMF01000953.1, read on the forward strand.
GTGCCGCGCGGTGCATGGCGGATCGAGATTAAGTCGGACCCAAAGGGTGAGGCGCTAGCGCGTGAAACCGTTCTGGTCGAAGATTTTCTGCCTGAACGCATCGACTTTGAACTTACCCTGCCAAATGCACCCCTACGTCCGGGCGACACGCCGCCGCTGAAGATTGATGCCCATTATCTGTTTGGCGCCCCGGGTTCCGACCTGACCATCGACGGGCAGGTGATTGCGCGCCCTGCTGAAACCGTTCCCGGCTATGATGGATACCGTTTTGGTCGCTATGATGCCGAGATTTCAACCAAAAGCAGTTACTTCGGAGATGCGCGTACTGATGCTGCAGGCCTCGCCACGATTCCGATTGAAATCCCCAATTTAGAGACTGAAGGAAAACCAATAGAGGCTACGGTTATTGCCCGATTGGCGGATGGATCAGGCCGCCCGGTCGAACGTCGCCTCACTGCACCAGTCCTGCCGCCCCAATCGGTAATTGGCATCAAACCCATGTTTGATGACGTGATCGCTGAGGGCACAGAGGCAACCTTCCAGATCGTCGGGTTGTCCCCTGATCTTTCACCCAATCCAATGCGCCTGCGCTGGACACTGAACCGGGTCGAAACACGCTATCAATGGTATCAGCTCTATGGAAACTGGAATTGGGAACCAACCACCCGACGTACCCGCGTGGCGACGGGTGAGGTTGATTTCACGTCTGATCCATTGACGCTGAACCAGCCGGTCGACTGGGGTCGCTATGAACTGGTCGTACAGCGCGTGGATGGCACTTATGCAGAATCGGCTGTCGATTTTTATGCGGGCTGGTACCAGGCTGCAGATGCTTCGACCTCACCAGATCGGCTGGAAATGTCGCTGGATCGCGACAGCTATCGCCCGGGGGAAACGGCGCAGTTGCGGATCGTACCACGCATGGCGGGCATCGCACAGATCGAGGTCCTGTCGAACCGGCTGATACACCGCCAGATGATAGATGTCCCAGAGGGTGAAACCTTAATCCCACTGGAGATCACCGAGGATTGGGGCACTGGTGCCTACGTCACGGCGACGGTCATCCGCCCCATGGATGTCACCGCCGGGCAAAATCCGGCCCGCTCCATGGGTGTGGCACATGCCACCATCGATCCGGGAGTTCGCAAGCTGAATGTCAGTATCGACGTGCCCGAGGTCAGCGCACCCCGACATACGCAAAAAGCCCATATCAGAATCGAAAACTATACCGATGGTGACCCTGTCTGGCTAACAGTCGCAGCGGTAGATGTCGGCATCCTGAACCTCACCGGTTTTGAGAGCCCCGACCCGCAAGGATACTATTTCGGGCAGCGCCGGTTGGGTGTCGAACTGCGTGACGTATACGGCCGCCTGATTGATGGCATGAACGGCGCAATGGGAACCATTCGCTCGGGAGGTGACAACGATGCCGGGATGCGGCGCCAATCACCTCCTCCGACGCAGGATCTGATGGCTGTTTTCAGCGGATCGGTTCAGGTGAACGACAACGGTGAAGCCGTGATCGATATTCCGCTACCGGCCTTCAATGGCACCGTGCGGCTGATGGCGGTTGCCTGGTCCAAATCTGCGGTGGGGCAGGCTGAGGCCGAGATGATTGTTCGCGACCCGGTCGTTGTCACTGCCAGCCTGCCTCGTTTCCTTGCCCCCGGCGACCAAAGCCGGATGCTGCTGGAAATCATACATGCGGATGGTCCGGCCGGTGAAATGGCGCTGGGTCTGGCAGCTTCAAACGGACTTGAGCTTGGAACCACACCCGGCACCTTCACACTGGATACCGGCGGCAAAGCCGTTTTCGAGGTGCCGATCCGCGCGAACGCGGTTGGCGACCCTGAAATCAGCGTTTCGATCACCACTCCGGATGGTCGGGATTTGTCGCAGACCTTGCGGATGCCTGTTCGTGCGAATGACCCAGTTGTGGCTCTGACACGGCGGTTTTCGCTAGGATCCGGGGAAAGCTTTCTGTTCTCGCAAGATGTGTTCGAAGGGTTTCGATCAGGTACGGCCGGGGCCATATTATCCGCCGGTCCTCTGGCCAAATTCGACACTCCGGGCCTGCTGGATCAGTTAAACCGATATCCCTATGGCTGCACCGAACAGATCACCAGTAAGGCGCTGCCGCTGCTGTATCTGTCTTCGGTCGCACAGGCCTCAGGGTTGGGCAATGGGCCTCAGGTCGACAAACGCATCAACGACTCGATCCGCAGTGTCCTGACGCGTCAGGCCTCGAACGGTGCGTTCGGATTGTGGCGGGCTGAAAGCGGTGATTTTTGGCTGGATGCCTATGTCACCGACTTCCTGTCGCGCGCGCGTGCGCAGGGTCATGAGGTTCCGGACCGGGCCTTTGCACAGGCAATGGACAACCTGCGCAATCGAATCAACTATGCCCCTGATTTCGATGAAGGCGGTCAGGATATCGCCTATGCGCTGATGGTATTGGCGCGGGAAGGTGCGGCCTCGATGGGCGATCTGCGCTATTACGCGGACGTCAAGGGCGACGCATTTGATACCCCACTGGCCGCTGCACAGCTTGGATCGGCACTGGCCTCGTACGGGGATCAGACCCGGGCGGATGCGATGTTCAGCCGTGCAGCACAGATGCTGGCCCAGCGCCCAGCACAAGACCAATATACTTGGCGGGCTGACTACGGCACAAACCTGCGGGATGCGGCGGGTCTGCTGACACTCGCGGTTGATGCCGGCAGTGAGGTCATCGACCGGGATGCCCTGATCCAGCGGGTCAGCGCCGGGCGGACTTACCGTTCGACGCAAGAGGCGGCTTGGTCCCTGCTTGCCGCGCATGCACTGATCTCAACCCCCGAACAATCCGGGCTGCGGGTCAACGGATCAACCGTTGACGGGCCGTTCGTTCAGGTTCTTGAAACCGGATCGGATGATGTTCTGAACATCACCGCAGCAGATGGTGAAACAACCGACATCACGATGACGGTATCAGGTATCCCTGAAATCGCGCCCGAAGCTGGCGGGACGGGCTATGCCATCGACCGTCAATATTACTCGATGGAAGGCGAGCCGCTGAATGCGGGTGAGTTTGTGGTCGGCGATCGGTTTGTCACTGTCCTGACTGTCACACCGTTTGAAAATGGCGGTGCACGGCTGATGATTGATGATCCACTGGCCGCAGGCATCGAGATCGACAACCCCAACCTGTTGCGCTCGGGCGATGTGCGTTCACTGGACTGGCTGAACCTGTCCGAGGCGACGCATACCGAGTTCCGTTCAGACAGGTTCCTTGCTGCTGTTGACGCCTTTGGCCGCCAGCCCGTGACATTGGCCTATGTTGCGCGAGCGGTCACCCCGGGTGAGTTCCATCATCCCGCCGCATCGGTTGAGGATATGTATCGGCCCCAGAACCGTGCCCGGACAGATACAGACCGGGTCGAAGTGAAATGACAGGCCGGGCAGCCATCGCCACAGCCCATTGGCGGCGGCTGGATCAGCAGGGCACGGACCGCTGCACCCTGTCTCAGCTGGACAGTGGCTGGATTCTGGTCGGTCAGGCAATCTGGCACGATAGCAGCATCGATCATTGCCTGACCTACGATGTACGCTGCGATCCTGACTGGCATAGCCTGTCTGCAGATGTTGGGGGTGAGTTTGGTGGCCGCGATATCGCCTTGCGTCTTCATCGAACTGCCGAGGGCTGGTTTCTGAATGATAAACTGCAGGAAAACACCGCCGAGTGCATCGATCTTGACCTGAGTTTCACGCCAGCCACCAACCTGTTGCCTCTGCGCCGACTGGGTCTGAGGAATACCGCGAGCGCACCAGTTAAGGCAGCCTGGTTGAAGCCTGATCTCGCTTCGATCGCACAGCTTGACCAGATTTACAGTTGCCTTTCGCAAGAACTGGTCCGGTATTCTTCAACGAATTTTGAGGCTGATCTTCAGGTTCATTCGTCCGGTTTCGTAACCCACTATCCCGAACTCTGGGAAGGATGGGTCGATGCCTAAGGCAACCAGATTACTGCTGTGTCTCGCGGGGCTGCTCTACTTGACTGCCTTTACCCGAGATCGGCTGAGCGATTGGGTGAACGCGACCATATTGCCGCCGATCCTCGCAGAAAGTTCGGTTGAGATGCGCGACCGGAATGGCAACCTGCTTCGGGCCTTTCCGGTCGAAGACGGCATCTGGCGCCTGCACCCCGGATCAGTGGATCGCGATTTTGTCGATATGCTGGTTCGGTACGAGGACAAAAGGTTCTGGACCCATTCAGGCGTCGATCCTTTGGCGATGCTGCGTGCGACCGGGCAAGCGCTGTGGAACGGTCGTACTGTTTCGGGCGGATCAACGTTGACCATGCAGGTTGCACGATTGCTCGAGGATGGCACAACTGGACGCTGGCGTGGCAAAATCCGCCAGATTAGAGTCGCATTGGCCTTGGAGCAGCGTCTGAACAAAGAACAGATTCTAACCCTCTATCTGACCCACGCCCCCTATGGTGGCAACCTCGAAGGGATTCGCGCGGGATCGCGCGCCTGGTTCGGCAAAGATCCTGTCCGCCTCACACCTGCACAGGCTGCGTTGCTGGTGGCGCTGCCACAATCACCCGAGGCACGCCGACCAGATCGGAAACCCGAAACCGCCCGAGCATCGCGTGACCGGGTTCTGCATCGCATGGAAAGACAAGGTGTTCTGAACCGATCTGAGGCGCAGGCGGCGTCATCCGAGCCAGTTCCCCAGAGAATGCGTCCGTTTCCACAACTGGCAGCTCACCTTACAGATCGAGTTCGTCGGCAAAACCCCGAGGTGATGACCCATGACCTGACGCTGGATGCAGCGCTGCAAGCTCAGTTGGAACCGCTTGTTGCACGAACGGCAGCAGGTGCGGGGCCACGTGTTTCAGGGGCGCTGATTGTGGCGGACCTTCACAGCGGTAAAATCCTCGCCTCGGTCGGATCGGCAGGGTATGCGGATGCCCGTCAGGGATTTGTCGACATGACCCAAGCGCTGCGTTCGCCGGGATCAACCTTGAAACCTCTGGTATACGGCCTTGCTTTCGATCAGGGGCTTGCGCATCCCGAGACCCTGATCAGCGACAGCCCGGTCATGTTCGGGCGCTACGCCCCGCGCAATTTTGACGGTGTGTTCCGGGGTGAGATACGTATACGCGAGGCGCTGCAGCTATCTCTGAATATCCCCGTAATTCGCCTGACACACGAGTTGGGTCCCGCCCGCGTCATGGATGCTCTGCGGAAAGCCAAAACCGCGCCAAAACTGCCCGGCGGGACACCGGGCCTTGCCATTTCTCTGGGCGGCGTTGGTCTCAGCCTGCAAGACCTCGTTCAACTCTACACAGCAATGGCGGCAGGAGGGGAAGGCCCCGTTCTGCATCATCTAGAACTGAGCGAGCAATCACAGACCCAGCGTATTCTGACAGAACCAGCCGCCTGGCAGATCGGGAACATCCTGTCGGGGCTCAACCCGCCTCCCGGGGCTCCTCCCGGCGTGCTGGCTTACAAAACCGGCACCTCTTACGGACATCGGGATGCCTGGGCCATTGGGTATGACGGGCAGCATGTCATCGGTGTCTGGCTGGGACGGGCGGATGGCACGCCGGTGCCCGGAGCCTTTGGTGGTGAACTGGCCGCGCCATTGTTGTTCGAGGCTTTTGGACGCCTTAAACCGGATTTTGAGCCGCTCGCGCCCCCACCCCCTTCGACCTTGATTGTGGGCGCCGCTGAATTGCCCGCTCCGCTGCAGAGATTCCGGCCGCGCTCGGCTGCTTTCGCTGATAATGCAACCGCACCACAGGTGTTGTTTCCCCCTGATGGTGCAGTATTAGAGACACATAGTGACACGCTTACCATCAAACTGCGCGGTGGCTCGCGTCCATTTTCAGTCCTTGCCGACGGGATGCCGATCCTGACGGGACAACGCCAGCGAGAGTTTGAAATCCCCAACCCCGGACGCGGTTTCGCTTCGCTGGTTGTTGTTGATGCGCAAGGACAATCCGACCGTGTTTCGATTCAAATTGAGTGAAAGGGTGCCTTAAATGCGCTGTTCATCATTGTTACTAGCTACGGTTCTGGCATCGCAGGCCTCAGCAGATTGCGCATCGGATGCCGATATCGCAGGCTTTGTGCAGGACTACCTCTCCAACACTGCAACTACGGCGCTTGTTCCCGATGGAACCATGGACGACGCGCTTTGTACTCAGGCCAAACTGGTCACCGCGATGGAGCCGCATCTTGGCCCGGTCGTCGGGTACAAGGCCGGGCTGACGAGCAAACCTGCGCAAGAACGGTTTGGGGCGTCAGAGCCGGTACAGGGCGTTCTGTTCCGTAACATGATGTTGGAGGACGGTGCGACCGTCCCAATCCAGTGGGGCGCGCGCCCCGTATTTGAGGCCGATCTGATCCTCGTCGTCAGTGATGCAGCCATCAATGAGGCAGACACACCCGAGGAGGTTATGGCCCATATTAGTTCGGTCCGCCCTTTCATCGAATTACCCGATCTGACGTTGGCCGAGGGTGAACCGATCACGCCAGTCACGCTGACCGCGATCGGCGTAGCGCCAAAATTGGGCATATTAGGATCTGATATTCCGGTTTCCGATCCGGCGGCGATGTCACAGGCACTTCAGAACATGACTGTGACACTCAGTGCGGCAGATGGTGAAGTTCTGGCGCAGGCCCCAGGCGCAGCGGTCATGGACCATCCGGCGAACGCCGCCCTTTGGCTGATGTCAAAAGGTATCGAGTTCAAACCTGGTGACCTGATTTCGGTCGGATCATTCGGGCCATTGTTTCCGCCGGCCAAAGGCAATGGCGGCGCATCGGTGACCTATGACGGTCTGCCCGGCAACCCCACAGTAAGCGTGAGTTTCGAATAGCCTATCGGCGACCCTCGCGCAGCCAACCAGCCAGAAGGAAACCACCAGCCAGCAGCAGAACCAGCCATGGCGGCAGCAGACCGGCCTGCGTCACATCACGGGTTTCATATGCACTGCGTGGTGTCAGACCAATCCAGCCCCGACCTGCAGCGGGACGCCCAGCGCGTACATTGCGGATCGAGGGTAATCCTTCCTCAAGACGGATAACGCCGCCCCGCATCTGCGCTAAAGCAGGTTCCAGAATCTCTCCTGTCGCGATTGTACGCTCGAACTCTTTCGGAGCTGCGGGGCCGAGACCGATAACCGCGGAATGTTCCCCTTCCTGCAGGCGGTAGAGACCGATTTCGGGGCCAAAGTACTGCGCCTCAAACCGTCCCGGAGATATCTCTTCAAGCGTGATCTCAAGCGTATCGCCATTTGGTCGGGTCACGGTAACCGGACCGACCTCATCATTCAGCGTCTGGCGGATGATGCGCATGGATTGGCCATTTGCCTCGGCCCACAGCGCCTCTTCTTCAAGCTCGGGCTCCTTCATCATCCAATGAGCCAGCCTGCGCAGCAATTCCAGCTGCGGCCCACCACCTTCGAAACCCCGGCTCCAGAGCCAGGCATGATCCGATGCGAGCATGGCCACACGCCCCTCGCCCACACGATCCAGCACAAGCAATGGGCGATCATCCAGCCCGGTCATCAGCAACTCGCCCGAACGATGTTTCACATCGATCTGCCGCAACCATGCCCCCCATTCGTCAGGGTTGCCGAGGTTAGAGGTGACGGGATGACGTTCCCCCAGTTCGGTCACCATCGGAACGTAACGTTCTTCAATCACCCGCGCCGTGGGCTGGGCGGGCAGGATAGGCGCCAGAGGAGATCGGAAGATACTGTCGGCGGTTGCGAAATCCGGACCGGCGGCGATCAGAACCGCACCACCTTCGTTGATATAATTGGTGACATTGTCCAGATAGATCGCCGGCAGGATGCCCCGCCGCTTGTAGCGATCAAAGATGATCAGGTCGAAATCGTTGATCTTTTCAAGAAACAGCTCACGCGTTGGGAAGGCGATCAGCGAAAGCTCATCGACCGGCACACCATCCTGCTTTTCCGGTGGCCGCAAAATGGTGAAATGTACAAGGTCGACCGAGCTGTCCGATTTCAGCAGGTTACGCCATGTGCGGCCACCCGGATGCGGCTCACCCGAGACCAGCAGAACGCGCAACCGATCACGCACGCCATTCATTTGAATCAGAGCCGTGTTGTTGCGCTCGGTCAGCTCACCTTCTGCCTCGGGAACCGTGAACTGAATGACATTGCGCCCTCCGTGGGGCAGTGTGATCGGCAATTCAACGTCGACACCGATGGGAATATTGAATTGCTCGGGCGCGCCACCATCCACCGAGATTTCAAGGGGGGCGGTCGTCGCGCCAGCGGGTGATGCACCACTGTCTTCAACCCGAAGGGTCAAGGTGACGGGTTCGCCGATAATCGCGAAAGCAGGCGCATTGCGGACGATCAGGCGGCGATCCCAATCCGTATCACGACCAGTTTGCAAAAGGTGCATCGGTGCTGGCAAATCAGGGGCCTGATCAGCGTCATGTACGATACCATCTGAAACCACCAGAACCCCTGCGACCCGGGCACGTGGTTCTTCGGCCAGCGCTTCGTTCAGCGCAGCCATCACCTGCGTTCCTTCATCCCCATCGCTGTCGCCCACGCGGATGCGACGCAACTCAGTGTTTTCGCGAGATTCGATCTCGGCGGCCAGTTCCTCGGCAGCCTGTGCAGTCTGGTCTGCCCGGTCCGAGAGGGTTTGACTGGCGCTTTCATCCTCGATCATCAGAACGATATCGGTAAGCGGTGCGCGGTCTTCGATCTGATAGACCGGCCCGGATAGCGCCGCGATCACGACCAAAGCCGCCAGCCCGCGCAATGCCCAACCCGACAGGCCACGCCATAGGGCCAGAATGATTCCGAAGACAGCTATCGCAGCGACGATGGCCAGAACCGGCCAGGGGATCAGCGGGTCGAATATAACTGTTCCGGTCATTGTCCCAACCTGTCCAGAAGGGCGGGCACGTGCACCTGATCGGATTTGTAGTTCCCGGTCAGCACATGCATCACCAGATTGACACCAAAGCGATTTGCAAGTTCTCGCTGTCTTTCACCCGCATACCCGCGACCCACCGGCAACAGGGACTGGCCATTACGATCCACAGCCCATGCGCTGGCCCAGTCGTTGCCGCCAATAACGACCGGAGTGACATTGTCGTTGAGATTGCGGAAAGGCATCCCTTCGATCTGCTCAGCGTCCAGAGGAGCCGCCTCGACCCAGACCTCGGTGCCGGAATAACGCCCCGGAAAGTCCTGCAACAGGTAGAACGCACGGGTCAGCACGTGGTCACGCGGAACAGGCTCTAATGCTGGGATATTCAAGGGTGCAGCCAGCTGTTGCAGTTTACGACCGTTCGGACTTGAGGCACCAAATCCGGCAATATCAGCATCACGTGTATCAAACAGGATCATCCCACCCGACCGCAGGTAATTGTTGAGCTTGGCATAAGCCTCGGCCGAAGGTTGCGGCTGGTCAGGCGTGATCGGCCAGTAGAGTAGCGGAAAGAAGGCAAGCTCATCCCGCTCAAGATCCACACCGATTGGTTGGGCAGGCTCGACCGATGTGCGGTAGTACAAAGTCTGCGCAAGCCCGCGCATTCCCGCTTGTGCAACATCATCCACTTGTGTGTTCCCGGTCAGAACATGTGCCAGCACTAATTCCTGTGTGGACTCGACTGCGAACGCGTTCTCCTGAGCTGTTTGCGCATATGCTTCGGGCACGAGGAAAAGTGCGCCCAGCGCAACAGCGGCGGCGCGTGCCAATCCCAAACGGCCCGACAGAGCAAGCGAGGCAATCACGTCTACGGTCAGCAAAAGCAATGCGAGGCTCAGCAAGATGCCTCCGACCGGGGTTTCGGTACTGATTTCCTGCCCTTTGATCGGGACATCTGAGGGCCAAACAATCGGTGCCAGAACATCCTCTTCGGACAGAACATTCAGCGCGAGCTTCTGTTTACCGCTTTCATATAGCCCCGGGCGCAGATCAGGCCCAATTTTCCCGGACACCAGTTCAACCCCGTCGACGCCGCTAAGGTTGCCTGCATCTGACAGGCTGCCGAACCCATCAAGGATTTGGATTGGCTCCCATGTCGTGCCCTGCAGCTGCGTCTCCTGCCGCGATTTGGCGGCTGAGGCGACGGCAAGACGATCGAGCATTTCGACAAACAAGCCCGACAGAGGCAAACTTGACCATTCGGCGTCTGCTGTGACGTGGAACAGGACTACCTGACCCAATCCCAACGCTTTGCGTGTCACCAATGGCGTTCCGTCAGACAGCGAAGCGATGACGCGATCCGCCAGATTAGGGTCTGGTTGCGCCATAACTTGCGTCGTGACAGACACATCTTCCGGAATCTGCAAACCGTAGAACGGAGAGCCCTCGGTAAAGGGTGCCAGTCCCTTGGCTTCTCCCCAACTCATCGCGCCACCGACCGATCGGCCACCGCTGCGCAGGCGCACCGGCAACAGCGTATCCTCTTCGTCTCGGCCCAGATCGCTTGCGGCCATACGTGGCCCGGCGAAACGCAGAAGCAATCCGCCCTGCTCAACCCATTCAACCAATCCGCTCTGTTCGGCATCGGACAGTTTGGCCACATCCGCCAGCACAATCACGTCAGGATTGGCGGGCAGAACCTCCAACAGCCCGCCCTCGACAAAATCAGCAGTCGGGATCAGGACCTGAGTCAGATAATGCAGCGGAGACAACAGCTCGAGCCCTTCGCGGTTCAAAGACCCTGCAATCAGGGCTACCTCGCGCCGTCGCAGGCTGTCATCCGTCAGTGTGACGGTTCCTGCAGATCTCTGTCCCTGAATCTCAAACCGGGTAATCCGAGCGCGCAGCTCCGATGGAAGGGCCAGATCGACCTGAGCCTGCGTTGCGCCGCTTTCAAACTCAACTTCGGTTGATTGAAGAACACGCATGGCACCTGCAGGGTCGCGCCCCTGGGCCAGGACAGTGACATTGCTTGCCGGACCAGGCTCTGACCGCTGCACAGCCAACTGGATCACACCGTCCTGATAGGTTGCGGGTAAAACAGCCATAACCGGAAACTGAGACTGATACACCGTGACCTCTCCACGCGATTGCAGAGCTGCCAGAACCTGATCATGTGCCGAGTAGGACAGTCGATCACTGAACCAATGCGTATCAAATCCACCTTCGACCTGATCAAGCATTTCAATGGCTTGGCCAAGTTGCTCTTCCGTGGGTTGCCACGGCATCGGGATCAGCCCCGGCAAACGTCCACGCCAGGACTCGGCGGCCTGAAACACGGGTGGCTCGGGTTCGGTCAGGCTCAGGATCGATACGGGCCGGCCTGCGCGACCAGCCTCGGTCAGTTGTGCGTCGATCTGATCGAGTGTTGCAGACCAGCGTGTCGCCCCTGCCCAGCTGGCATCCAGCACCAGCAGCAAAGGCCCAGATCCGGTTTCATCTCGCGATGGGTTCAGGACAGGCCCTGCCAAGCCGATGATGATTGCTGCAGCGGCCAGCATGCGCAGTAGCAACAGCCACCACGGGGTACGGTCGGAAACGCTTTCGTCGTCTTTCAGACCCAGCAGAAGCGTAACCGCCGGGAACAGCCGACGGATTGGTGCAGGTGGTACTGCACGCAGGATGAGCCACAGGATTGGCAGGGTCAGAAGACCCAGCAAAATCCACGGCGCAGTAAAGCCGATCCCTGCAAGAACCGTCATCGCGCACCCCCGTCCAGGGCCCGATAGAGCCATAACAGAGCCGCTTGCGCACTATCTCCGGTATGATGCTGACCCAATTGCCAGCCTGTCGCCCGGCACAGTTTGGTCAGCGCGTCCTTTCGCTCGGCCAGACGGTCGAGATAACGTTCACGCAAGTCACCTGCCTTCAGGGTTTCGTGTCTGACGGAACCTCCAACGCTTTCAAAAATCGTGCGCCCACGGTAGGGGAAGGTTTCCTCTCCCGGATCAAGAACCTGAAGCAGAGCTCCACGCACGCCACGATCGGCAGATTTAGTCAGCGCAAGCTCAACTTCATCAAGTGGGCCTAGAAAATCCGAGATGAATACCGCCCGCGCATGCGGGATCATCGCGCGGTGTTCCGGCGGGGAATAGTCGCTTTCGGCATCCTGCGACCAGGCCTGCGCCAACCGTATGATCTGCGCATTGCCGCGCCTGGGGGGAAGGGTGGTTCCGGTCAGGCCAACCCGCTCTCCACCGCGTACCAACAGGATCGCCGTCGCCAAGCCCAACAGCCGCGCACGATCCGCCTTGGTCGGCAAGTTTTTATCCGAAGTGAAACGCATGGATGCGCCCTGATCGACCCACAGCATGATCGACTGGGCGATCTGCCACTCACGTTCGCGGACGAACTGCTGATCCCCCCGGGCCGATCTACGGTGGTCGATCATTCGGCGGCTATCCCCGATTTGTGCGGGGCGGTATTGCCAGAAATCATCGCCCAGACCAGCGCGCCGCCGACCATGATCACCCAACAGAACGGTGCCGGCCAGATGTTCGGCCCGCGCCAAAAGCGGTGGCAGCCGGGACGCCTCGGCCTCAGATCTTTCGCGAAGGGTCAGCGCGGCATTCACGCCGCAGCCTCAGTCCGGACCAGGCCGGCTGCTGTGGTTTCGATCAAGTTTGCAAGGCTGTCGCCACGCGCACGCGCAGCGAAGTTCAGCGCCATCCGGTGGCTAAGTACCGGACGCGCCATGTCCAGGACATCCTCGGTATTCGGAGCCAGCCGCCCTTGCAGCATTGCCCGTGCCCGAACCGTCATCATCAGCGCTTGTGCCGCACGCGGGCCGGGGCCCCAGGCGACGGTTTCGGCAACACGTTCGGAAACACCCGGTTCTTCGGGCCGGAAAGCCCGAACCAGATCGAGGATCAGCTCGACCACGGATTCTCCAACGGGCATTCGCCGCAACAGGACCTGAGCCGCCAGCAGCTCTTCTTTTGTGAAAATCTGGCTCGCCTCATCTTCCTCAACCCCCGTCGTGGCCAACAGAATGTCGCGTTCGGTCTGGCGATCCGGATATTCGACGTCGATCTGAACAAGGAACCGGTCCAGCTGCGCCTCGGGCAGCGGATAGGTACCCTCCTGCTCAATCGGGTTCTGCGTCGCCAGCACATGGAAGGGCACACCCAATGAACGGTCTTCACCAGCCACGGTAACTGTGCGTTCCTGCATCGCCTGCAGCAGGGCCGACTGGGTCCGCGGGCTGGCACGGTTGATCTCATCCGCCATCAGCAATTCACAGAAAATCGGTCCCGGAATGAAACGAAAATGGCGGCTGCCATCCTCGGCGGTATCCAGAACTTCGGACCCAAGGATGTCTGCAGGCATCAAATCAGGCGTAAACTGGATGCGATTTCCGTGCAGGCCCATCACGGTCGACAGGGTCTCGACCAGTCGCGTCTTGCCAAGACCCGGCAGACCGATCAACAAAGCGTGACCTCCACACAAAAGAGAGGTCAGGGTCAGGTCAACAACCCTCTCCTGCCCGATGAAGCGTCGGGTAATCGAGGACTTTGCCTCTTGTAGCTTGTTTTCCAGCGCTTCGATCTCGACTACGAGGTCGGCAGGTTCGGTCATGACTTTCCCTTCCGTGGACTAATATGATTGAAGTGTATCGCGCTGAGAGGAAATGGCAAAAGCAATGAGCGGACAAAAACCTGTGACCCCTTCACCTGATGGTCTGGCAGCCTCAGTCAATGCGGCCAAAACCAAGGGTTTACCCCCTGTTCACCTGTGGAATCCTCCATTTTGCGGCGATCTCGACATGCAGATCAAAAAAGATGGTACCTGGACTTACATGGGGTCACCGATCAATCGGTTCGAGTTGGTAAAGCTTTTTTCTTCAATTCTTAAGAAAGAAGACGGCAAATACTATCTGGTTACCCCTGTTGAGAAGGTGGGAATCACCGTCGAGGATGCTCCTTTCGTCGCAGTGGACTTTGACCGTTCCGGCGACGGTGAAGCGCAGAACCTAAACTTTGCGACCCATGTCGGAGATACCGCCATTGCTGGTGCAGAGCATCCTATTCGCATCGTCATCGATCCGGAAACAGATGAGCCTTCTCCATACATATTGGTTCGTTCAAACCTTGAGGCGCGGATTGATCGCAAGAGCTTTTATCGGCTTGTGGACATCGGGGCGCATCACGATGATTGGTTCGGCGTCTGGTCCGGGGGACAGTTCTTCCCGCTAATCCCATCGGCCGAGCTAGATTCCGTTTAGACCGTTTGCGTGGCCTTCCGATCCTGAGCCAGCACCACGGCCAGCGCAACAATTCCTGCCCCAAGCGCGCGTGTCCAGTTCCATTCTTCACCCAGCATCACCAGTATCACCATCACATAAAATGGGGCGATGTTGATGTGGAATGAACTCAGCGCCACCCCAAGCTTGCTGATGGACGAGACAAACAGAACCTGACTGAGACCAAGGGCAACAAGCGCATAGATCGCCAGCATCCCAGCTTGCTGCATATCAAGCGGGGCAGATGGCACGATCTCGGTACCAATCTGTCCTGCCCCGATCAGCAGAACAGAGGTCACCAGAAGCCCTCCAACAAGGGTGATCGAACTGCGCCCGACCTGACTCAAATCGGGAAAATCTCGCGCGGTTGCCATACCGCCCCAGCAAAACAGAACAGTCGACAGGATCGCGCAGGCAGCACCCAGCCCCAGTTGTTCGGGAACTGCAGCGCTGGTTGCTATCAATCCACCAATGATCGAAGCCACCAAACCAAAGGCAAAATTCCACCTCAGGCGACGCGCTCCGGTGCGTATTTCCAGCAAGGTCGCAATCAGAGGCGCGGAAGAGGCGATGATCGCCACCGTAACCGGGTCAGTCAGCTTCTGGGCAAGAAGCAAAAGAAACATGGCCAGGCCGAAACCCAAGCCACCAACCCACATTGCGCGCGCCCAGCGGGCACGCCGGACGCGGGATGGCCCGTCAACCAGTAGCCAGATCGGTACCATGACCGCCACTGCCAGCGCCAGACGAGCGACAATCAAAGCAATGGGCGGCCAGGTTTGCAACAATATCTCGGCCGCGGGAAAACCGGCAGCCCAGGTCAGCATTGACCCAACAGCCAATGAATTGCCCGACAGCGCTGTACGCCGATCGCCAGACGCAATCAGGGTGTTCCCGCGAACGGGTTCCGGGCTCATAGCCATTTATCCAGACCTTCCACTGACACGGCGCCGATAAAATGATTCGCCGCGATGGCCCGAATGTCCCTGATTTGAAATCGGTGATCTGGCTAATTTTCGACACTCTGTCGTTTTCAGGCTCTTTTGCGAAAAACACCTGACCGCTAAGGTCCGCCCATCGATACCCGAGACGATACATGCCCAAATTTGCTGCCAATATCTCGTTGCTCTTCAAAGAGCTTCCTTACCTTGACCGGTTTCAGGCCGCCGCAAGTGCCGGGTTCAAGGCTGTTGAGATCCTGTTCCCGTACGATCTGGCAGCCAAGGAAACGCGACGCGCTCTCCTGGCGAATGGATTGGAGTTGGTGCTGATCAATGCACCACCGCCGAACTACACCGGAGGCGAACCCGGATATGCGGCCGTCCCCGGCGGAGAGGCTCGGTTTCAATCCGACATACGCCGCGTTCTGCGCTACGCCGATGTACTGCAACCGGGGTTGATCCATGTGATGTCAGGATACGCCGAGGGTTCTGAGGCATTTGATTGCTTTGTAAAAAACCTCCAATGGGCAGCAGATTTCGCACCGCATCAGCAATTCACCATCGAACCTCTTAATCGCATTTCGCAGCCGGACTACTTTCTGTGCGACTACGATCTGGCAGAACAGGTGTTGGATCAGGTCAATCGTCCCAATGTTGGCCTGCAATATGACAGTTTTCACGCGCATATGATCCACGGTAATGCTTTGTCGATCTGGGAGCGGTTTCAACATCGCATCGTTCACGCACAGATCGGCGCAGCCCCGAACCGGTCGGAACCGATACTGGACAGCCCGGGATTCCCGGCGCTGTTTGATGCAATGGACCAGAGAGGCTACGAGGGATGGGTTAGTGCAGAGTACATTCCTTCGGCCAAACGAACCGAAGACACTCTGCACTGGTTGCGCGGGTAATGTGCACAGGCGCACTGGATTTCCGCCATCTGATCACTGCAAATAGGGCGTCGTCTGACCAAGGACCAATCAAATGATACCCGCCCGATTTGCCCACGCCGTATTTGGATTGATCATGTCCGGCCTGATGTCCTGTATCGTCACCGGCATTGCGACGCTGAAAGCGATCGGTTTCGGCCCCTCAACACTCGGTGATTGGATGGCATCCTGGGCATTTTGCTGGCCCATTGCGTTCACAGTCATCCTGTTGCTTGGCCCCGCCGTAAAACGGCTGGTCGGGCGCATGGTCAAGCCTGAGGCCTGACCCGACGCGCAGAGAGCCCATCGGGCTTGATGAGCGGCGCTGCCGAGGTATCAGTGCGCCTCGGCCCAGTTTGCGCCTTGTCCGGCATCCACGCTTAGCTTCACATCCAGCTTCACTGCCGGGTCAGAGGCACCTTCCATCACATCGCGCGCAACGTCGATCACATGAGCCACTGAATCCTCGGCAACTTCGAACAGCAATTCGTCGTGCACCTGCAACAGCATCTTTGCAGGCAAACCGTTGATGGCATCCGGCATCCGCACCATCGCGCGCCGGATCACGTCCGCCGCCGTACCCTGTATCGGCGCGTTGATCGCTGCCCGGCGCGAGAACCCCGCATGCGGTCCCTTGGCGTTGATCTCAGGCGTGTGGATTTTACGCCCGAACAACGTCTGCACATAGCCATGCTCTTTGGCAAAGGCGACGGTGTCATCCATGTATTTCCGAATGCCCGGGAAGCGCTCGAAATAGCGGTCAATAAAGCCCTGCGCCTCGGCCCGCGGGATGCGCAGGTTGCGCGCCAGGCCAAAGCCGGAAATGCCATAGATCACACCAAAGTTGATCGCTTTGGCCTGACGGCGAATATCCGGCGTCATCTCATCCAGCGGAACATCGAACATCTCTGACGCCGTCATCGCATGAATGTCCAACCCATCGGCAAACGCCTGTTTCAAGGCCGGTATATCCGCAATATGGGCCAGAATACGAAGTTCGATCTGGCTGTAGTCAAGGCTGACCAGCACATTCCCCGGCTCAGCAATAAACGCCTCACGAATGCGCCGCCCTTCCTCAGTCCGCACCGGAATGTTCTGCAGGTTCGGATCGGTCGAGGCCAGACGGCCGGTATTGGCCCCGGTAATCGAATAAGAAGTATGCACCCGCCCCGTATCCGGGTTGATATGGGTTTGCAGCGCGTCCGTGTAGGTCGATTTCAGCTTGGATAGCTGACGCCAATCCAGCACCCGACGCGGCAATTCATGTTCGGTCGCCAGATCCTCGAGAACGTCCGCGCCGGTTGAATACTTCCCGGTCTTGCCCTTTTTGCCGCCTTCCAGCCCCATCTTGTCGAACAGGATTTCACCCAGCTGCGCGGGCGAGCCGACGTTGAAGTTTTCACCTGCCAATTCGTGGATTTCAGCCTCTAACCCGGCCATTTTCTGCGCAAAGGCATTCGACATACGGCTCAGGACATCGCGGTCAACCTTGATGCCATACATTTCCATCTGAGCCAGAACAGGCACCAGTGGGCGTTCGAGCGTCTCGTAAACCGTTGTCACCTGAACCTGGTGCAATTGCGGCTTGAACAGTTTCCAAAGGCGCAGGGTGATGTCGGCATCTTCAGCCGCATAGGCAGTCGCCTCGTCAATCGGCACCTTGTCAAAGGTGATCGCGGATTTGCCTGTTCCCAACAGCGGTTTGATCGGGATCGGCGTATGGCTCAGATACCGCTCGGACAGCGTGTCCATACCGTGGCCATGTTCGCCGCCATGCATTGCGTAAGACATCAACATCGTGTCGTCGATCGGTGCGACGGACACCCCATAACGCTTAAAGATCTTGGCGTCATACTTCATGTTCTGCCCGATCTTCAGGATCGACGGATCCTCGAACATCGATTTCAGCAGCGTTAGCGCCTCATCCAACGGCATCTGCCCCTCGGCCAGAGCATCCGAGCCGAACAGATCGTCGCTTGCGCCGTCGCGATGGGTCAGAGGGATATAGCAGGCTTCACCCGGCTCAACGGACAGCGAAATGCCCACCAGATCGGCGATCATTTCGTTCAGGCCGGTGGTTTCTGTATCAACCGCCACCCAGCCCCGCTCGTAGGCCTGATCGATCCACTTCTGCAGCGCAGCCGCATCCCGCACGCATTCATATTTGGACGCGTCGAACGGGATAGCCTCGGCTTCGACCACTTCGGCGACAGGCGCAGGTGCATCAGCAATCACCGGCGCCTCGGCCCCAAGTTTATCGGCGATGCGCTTGGTCAGCGTGCGGAACTCCATTTCCGCCAGAAAACCCAGCAGCGTATCCGGCTCGGGGTCTTTTACCTCAAGATCGTCCAGCGTGAAATCCAGCGGCGTGTTCTCGTCCAGCTGCACAAGCTTTTTTGACAGCTCGATCTGATCGCGCTTTTCGATCAGGGTTTGGCGGCGCTTGGGCTGTTTGATCTCTTCCGCCCGGTCCAACAGCGTTTCCAGATCACCATATTCGTTGATCAACAGCGCCGCGGTCTTGATCCCGATCCCCGGCGCACCGGGCACGTTATCCACGCTGTCCCCGGCCAGCGCCTGAACGTCCACAACCCGTTCCGGCCCGACACCAAACTTCTCGAACACCCCATCCCGGTCGATGCGCTTGTTCTTCATCGCGTCCAGCATCTCGACCCCGTCACCGACGAGTTGCATCAGGTCCTTGTCCGAGCTGACGATGGTGACACGCCCACCCGCCTCACGCGCCTGAACGGCGAGGGTCGCGATGATGTCATCCGCCTCATAACCCTCCAACTCTTTGCAGGCGATATTGAACGCTTTGGTCGCCTCGCGGGTCAGCGGCATCTGCGGGCGCAGATCCTCGGGCATCGCCTCACGGTTGGCTTTGTAGAGGTCGTAAAGGTCGTTGCGGAAAGTGTGCGAACCCTTGTCAAAGATCACCGCCACATGGGTCGGTGCATCCGGACCGGCGTTCCCTTCAACATATTTCTGCAGCATATTGCAGAAGCCCGAAACGGCACCGATCGGCAACCCGTCCGACTTCCGCGTCAGCGGTGGCAGCGCGTGATAAGCCCGAAAGATAAAGGCCGATCCGTCGATCAAATGCAGGTGACAGCCTTTTCCGAATTCGCTCTTGCTCATGCTGGTGCGCCTCATAAGATCGTGGTCATGTACAGTCTGCACGTTTTATCGGCCATCACGTCCGCAACCGCAATCACTCTCATGGCCACATCGGTATCGGCAGGCCCGAAACTGCCTTCCGACTGTGTTGGCACAGTTAACAGCACCTCCAACTGCGCGCCGATTCTGGCATGTCTGGGGGATAGTGGTATCTACTTCACAGGCCGCGCCATTGGCTGGGGAAGCGGCACCCACGCCGGGCGCACCAGTGCTGATTTCGGGTGCCATGGCGAGTGGACGGCAAACGGAAGTTTCGGCTTTGGGGAAGCCACGCTTGAATGCGACAATGGGCTGACCGGGCGCGCCTTTTTCACCTACCAGCATCCGGAAACCGGCACCGCCAGCGGTCTGGGCATGCTCAGCAATGGTGAGTCATTTCACGTTTGGTCCGGCACCAACGTCGATCAGTTTCTGGTCAACAAATATGGCGATATAGATACAAGCGCGCTGTGTCAGAGTTTTGCCAAACCTGGGGTCTGACAAACAATCAAGCCTGTTCCCTGCCCTTCAGCACATATTTGCAGTCGCAATAGGGGCATTCGACCCAGCCTGTGTCTTCGGGAATTTGCAACCAGACGCGCGGATGGCCCAAAGCCCCTTCGCCACCGTCACAGGCGATCCGGCTTTTGTCGACGATCTTGGTTTCCGGCGCTTCGATAGTCATCGCTGGCGATCCTTCACTGGTTGTCGGCCTCGCGGGCATGCATTAGGTGCGTTTATGAGCGATGAGCAAACCGGGGGCAAGGGCCACAGATGACCAACGCGGCGATCAGTATCAAAGGGTTGCGCAAAACCTATCGCGGCGGCAAAGGCCAGCCGGAAAAACACGCGCTCAAAGGCATCGACCTGACCGTTCCCCGAGGCTCTGTCTTTGGTTTGCTGGGACCAAACGGTGCCGGGAAATCCACACTCATCAACATCTTGGCCGGGCTGGTTGTCAAGACGTCGGGTCAGGTCTCGATCTGGGGTCTAGATCAGGATCAGAACCCCCGCCAGTCACGGGCTGCCATTGGTGTGATGCCACAGGAACTGAATCTTGATCCGTTCTTTACGCCACGTGGAGCACTGGAAGTTCAGGCCGGTCTATATGGGGTGCCCAAGTCTGAGCGGCGCAGCGACGATATCCTCGAACTGGTGGGATTGAGCGACAAGGCCGAGGCCTATGCCCGAACCCTTTCGGGTGGGATGCGTCGGCGGTTGCTGCTGGCAAAGGCACTGGTTCATCACCCCAAAGTGCTGGTTCTGGATGAACCAACTGCAGGTGTGGATATCGAGCTGCGTCAAATGCTCTGGACCAATGTGCGTAAGCTGAACGAACAAGGCATGACCATCATTCTCACCACTCACTACCTGGAAGAAGCACAGGAAATGTGTGACGAGATCGCCATTATCAATCACGGTGAAAAAGTCGCGCAGGACAGTACCGCAAATCTGCTGGGACAGATGGACCGCCGGACTATCGTGATCGTCCCCGACGCCCCAATTGCTGAACTCCCAGATTCTGAAGGCGTAACGGCCACTCTGCGCGAAGATGGCAGTCTTGCATTGCATTACCAAAGTAACGCGACAAGCGCCGAGCAAGTGTTGGAGTCCGTACGGGAGGCTGACATCCGCATTCGGGACGTGCGAACCGAGGAAGCTGATCTCGAGGATGTGTTTCTCGCACTCACATCCAACCGATCAGATGATCCCCCGGCCGACGATCAATCGAAGCCACGCCGGGGAATGCACCGCGTCAAACTGTGATCGTCACGCCCGGTCAATCCGCGCCTGATAACAATTGTTCCGCGCCGAACGCACATGGATGTAGGCCACATCCGAACGGGTGAATATCTCGGAGATAGCTGATCCCAGCTGGTTCGTCGGTGCGATGACCCCGGTCCCATAGACGATCCGGTCATCATGCCCGTACCCCTTGATCAGATAGTCGGGGGAAGAGGTCAGCACTTCAGGCATGCCTTCGCTTTCTGAATGCCGCTTACATGGTTTGGCGCAAAGAAAGATCGGACCGGTTTCCGCATAAGGATGTGTCTCTGAAAAAGGCCGATGTGCCAGAATCAACATCTCTTCACCCTCGGGAATATGCTGGAGACAATGGCGACAAGGGTTGCCATTTCCATTCGATATCGCCCGCTCTGGGGCGGTTCCATACGCGTCGGGTGCACCTGTCTGATAAGCGCGGACATCATCGGTTGGCAGGGCAGTTATCTTGTACATCACAGATCTCCTTCGTTACTGCGAAGGTGCCTATGAAGCGGGTTCCAAGCGACCCGTTTCCTGCGCATAGAGGGAAGACCCGCGACAATGCTGCCTCTGTGAGATCGTGCCCGGAATAGCTATCGAGGCGTTATAGCCACATCTCAGGGCAAAACCTCGAAAATGACCAATCCTGTCAGACTTCCCCGCTTTCCAGCGACGCCCGAGCAAATCGCGTCTCAGGTAGAGGCGTTTTATGCACGTGTCCGGCAGGACGAGTCACTTGGACCCGTTTTTGGCAATCATGTCCGGAACTGGCCAGAACACGAAGAAAAGATCGCCGCGTTTTGGCGCAATGCGATCCTGTTCGAACGTTGTTACGACGGAAACCCCCAGCGCGTTCATATCGAACGTTCCGACGTCTCTCCTGAACTCTTTGAACGCTGGCTTGATCTGTTTGAAACTGTGGCCACACAAACGCTGCCACCTGAAACCGCGATTCCGTGGGTCGCTCTTGCCCGCCGCATTGGTGTCGGCATGAAAGCCGGTGTCACTGCCGCGCGGCAACCTGCCGGAGCTCCTCCAATCCTGCGCTGAACAGGCCTAAGTTGTCACAGATTGCGCATGTTAGCGATAAAGTTTGGGCTGTCAGACTCTGTTGATAGGGTTTAAGCAGCATATGGCGACATTGGTTCCCACCGTGTCTGCCACCTAACACGCCGCCATAGATTGCCCGAGGCCGATCAGATGAACAGTCCAAATGCCACCCTTCAGGGCCTTGGTTATGCCTTTCTCGGATTTGCGGTTTTCGCGACACACGACGCGCTGATCAAGTATCTTGGCGCAACCTATTCGGTGTTGCAGATCATTTTCTTCGCAACACTGTTTTCATTTGTTCCAATGGCCGTGACCATACTGGCAGACCGAACAAGTGATAACTTCAGGCCGCGTCACCCCTGGCTGGTCCTTCTGAGGTCGGCCTTGATGGTCGCCTCCATGTCCTGCGCATTCTATTCGTTCTCAGTCCTGCCTCTGGCCGAGGTCTATTCACTCTTGTTTTCGTTCCCACTCATCGTGACGGTATTATCCATTCCAATCCTCGGGGAAGTTGTCCGTGCGCAGCGCTGGGCTGCGGTAGGCGTCGGATTGATCGGTGTTTTAATTGTCCTTCGCCCGGGAGCTACCGAAATCACTTTGGGGCATGTCGCAGCACTGACGGCCGCGTTCTGCAGCGCTTTTGCATCGGTTTTGGTAAGAAAGATCGGAAACGAAGAGCGCTCAGCCGTTCTGATCCTGTATCCTCTGCTACTGGCCATCATCATCATGAGCCTGGCCCAGCCTGCCGTCTATCAACCTCCCTCTCTGACACATCTGGGCATGATGGCGTTGGTCGGAGTTTTCTCGGTGATCGCGCAACACCTGATCATTCTGGCGTATCGGGCCGCCCCTGCCGGTGCTGTGGCGCCGAGTCAGTATACTCAGATAATCTGGGCAACGATCTTTGGAGCGGTATTCTTTGGCGAACGGCCAGATGCGTGGGTTGCTGTCGGGGCCAGTATCATTATTGCTTCAGGTGTATTTGTTGTATGGCGGGAAAGCCGTTCAAACGTGTCACCCAATAAACCAGTGCTGCGCATTCGGTCGCCGCGGGCCGATACAGGTGCCTCTAGGCCGGGTAAATAATACCGTTGCTACCGAGAAGTTCTGACAAATGCCCCATCGCATTTGTTAGATGGCCATATGCCTCGTTTCATCTTGTTGTTCGGTGTTTGGTTTTCACCCGTCGACCGTAGATCCGCTTGTTTCTGACACGTCAAACTGCGAGCGTTCTATGATCTTTTTGTAGGTTTTGACGCGGGAGTATGATTTGAACCTGTGCGCTTCA
>NZ_SMMF01000697.1:0-4748 GCF_009711355.1 Roseibium sp. RKSG952
TTGTCACGGACCTTCACATAGGTTTCGTCCCTTCGCCAGGATGACGCGACGACCTCGAAACATTCCAGACCAACTCCGCCGTATATCCAGTTTCCCTCGCCTGCAAATTTTGCGACATAACTGAATCAGATCTGGCAACGCACGTCCAGGTCCGACTTCGTCGACAGACTGTCAAGCCTGGTTGACCTGGGTGCTGGCCCAAATTTCCGAGCACAATATCACACGCCTTAATGAACTCATGCCTTGGTGTCACGCTGCCCTTACAGCGCAACAGGGCTTCACACCATCAAGAAGGCCGAATTTACCGGACGGACACCACTGGCGAATGTAGCAATAATAAGTAAATCAATTTAATTAACTAAGAGTAAATTGCAATTTAGCTGCTTTGATGGAACATTTTATTTGGAAATACTTGGTTTTGATGTGCTACCTCTCCAGGAAGTGCCAATATTCATACCATATCAAGTATAGTGAGAGGACCAAGTAAATCACCTATTGGGGTGTTTTACGATATGTGGAATACGTGAAATGACGACCTACACCTATGATTCAGATAGCGGCTATTACGTCTCCGATGGTGGAACCCACATTTCGGCTGAGGCTTATGAAGCGATTGAGAATTTCGAGACCGAAAGCAATGACAGCTATACAGAGCAAGTAGCTGGCGGTGGTGAATTTGGGTATACCAAGGAAAAATACACTGCCGAAGACAAGGGCATCTACACAATGGATGCCGATGCAACAGATTATTCCAATGATTTCAGCAGCAGCAGCAGCACAAGCGGAAACACGCTCAAGCACACTTACAAATATTACTCCCTGATCATCGGAAACGACGAAGACAATGTCATTGAGGGGAATGACGGAAATTCCGCATTCGACGGCCGGGATGACACAATTTTCGCAGGTCTTGGGGATGATACCGTCTATGGGTACGAAGGGAACGATACACTTTACGGTGAAGAAGGGGACGACATTCTCGTTGGAGGAGATGACGATGACACGATCTACGGAGGGGATGGTGAAGACACGCTTTATGGCGGAAAGGGGTCAGACTCGCTCTATGGCGGAGACGATACGGACATCATCTATGGTGGCGACGGGTCGGATACGATCGATGGTGGTGATGGTGACGACTGGCTGTTTTCCGGCTCCCTCTACGATGCCGACAGCAACAGCCTGACCGGGGGAGACGGGGCCGACACCTTTGTACTTGGCGAGCCCGCCAATTCCGATTCAAGCGGAATTTCGGTCATAGACTGGGAGGAGCTCAACGAAGAGGCGGATTATTCCAGTCTTCTGATATCTGAACTTTCGGACACATCAGATGATTCCGATACATCCGGCAGCACCACGCTGGGTGGTAAAAACGTTTCTAACAATGATATCACAGAACAGAGTTGGTATAAGGACTATTTGAAGCAACAGGCTTGGTATAGTGAGGATTCTGATACTGACAGCGGCGCTGATGATGGTACTGATTATGAAGATAGTGATGACTACATTGAATCTGATTCAGATGATACTATTGATACTGACGATACTTACGATACTGATTCCGATTCTACCCAAAATGGAGAAGAGGGCAGTGACGACGACGATTCAGATGACGACAATGATTTGGATGACGACGATGGTTCCGCTGACGCGCAAGATATGAGCGATCAAGACGACGAAAAAGCGGAAGAGCTGGACGGCGATGGCGATACGCCCGACGGAGCCGATGATGATTATGAAGACGGTGGCGGTGATACGGAATACGACTACGATGCCGATACCGATGACTTAGATGATGATGATGATGCGGATAATGCAGAAGTTGTTGATGATGATGCAGACGACGGAAATGAGGACAACGATAATTCAGATGACAGCGATTATGAATCGGACGAGGATGTCTTAATCGACAACGACCCGTTTGACGAATACGAAACAAGTGTAGATGAAAACGCCGGCCTGGAAAATGCGACCGAGAATCTGGATGCCCTCGTCAGTGCGGAAGACGTGGCTGCAACCGCCGAAGCTGCTGATGAGCTGATTCTCATCGGATCCAGCATTACCGCAGAGGTCCTCGTTGCGGTGTTCACGGTCTATATCGCTTATGAATTCATAGAGACCTTGTCTGATGCATTTGACAGCGATGACTCGGACGGCGACAGTGACCCAAGTGCCAGCTATACGGAAGTGACCGACTTCAACCCGAACGAAGACGTACTCATCATCCCGATTTCCAGTGATAGCCTGTCAAACGTGTTCCTCTCTGATGATCTAACCAATGGAGGTGAAGGGTTTTCGATCGTTTATCAAAACGGAGATACAACCAATATTGTTGCTGATGTTAATTTTGATGATGCCATCAATGTTACAGGTGACGATGACTGGTCGGACTACATGGCGGAAGCCTATTATTATTCCATGTTGCAGAACGCCCTTGTCATCACCTCGGATGGAGAGGCCTACAGTTTCAGCACCGGTGGCGAGGTCGATATTGATGATGACGTCCTCGAAGAACTGACCGGATCAACCTCTTACATCCTCATGGGAGCCTATACCGGTTGGGTCGTCACCGGTGATGCCACATCCCAGTATCTCGTCGGCAATAGTTATGGCGATTACATCTACGGCTACGATCCCGACTCGGAAGAAGGCGCTGATGGTGACCAGGCCGACTTCATCTATGGTCAGGACGGCGATGACTGGATTCAGGGTGGCGCGGGAGACGATTACATCTTTGGTGGCGACGGGACGGATACTGCAGCCTATACGGAATCATCGGGCGGGATCACCGTCGATCTGTCAACCACCTATACCGGAAACACGGGCGAGACCTATGCCCTCGCAGAGGATGACGGCTTTGGCGACAGCGACCCGCTGTACGACATCGAGAATATTGAGGGCAGTCTCTATGACGACAGCATTACAGGCAATGACGATGACAATGAACTGGCCGGCTATGACGGGGACGACACCCTCTACGGGATGGACGGCGATGACACTTTGGCCCCAGGAGAGGGAGAGGACACGGTTTATGGCGGTGGTGGTGACGATCGTGTCTATGCCGACGTTGGCGGCGGTGCCTATGACGGCGGCGATGATACAGACACTTTGACGGCCGCATATGCCGAGGATGGGGTTACCGTAGAGTTCTATACCGATGCGTCCGGCTCGATCACCTTTGAGGACGGCAGCTCGGCCACGGTGGAGAACTTCGAGGTACTGATCGGCAGCGACTACGAAGACACGGTAACCAGCGATGGCGAGGCTTATGCAATTTACTCTGGTGAGGGGGAGGACGAGATTTCCAGCGACGGAGACCTGTACCTGGTTTATGGCGGCGACGGGGACGACGAAATTGCTGCTGATGGCGAATATTATTACGTCGACGGGGACGACGGGGACGACAGTATTGCGAGTTATGGCAGCGGCTCTACGGTGACAGGTGGCGCTGGAGATGACTTCATCGATGTCGGCTACTATGGCGGTAACACCTATTATGGCGGATCCGGAACAAACAGTCTGATGGCGGGATTGGCCACCGATGGTGTCACCATTGATGTGTCGGACGGAGCCGGCACCATTACCTACTCCGACGGGTCGACCGACAGCTTCAGTTACTTCGACTATATATATGCAAGCTATTATGACGATACTGTCACCGGTGGCGACACATCCAATCTTCTGTTCGGCCTTGATGGTGATGACAGTCTGGAGGGCGGGTCAAAATCTGACGTCCTCATGGGTGGCAATGACGACGATACTCTGACCGGAAACTCCGGGGATGACTACCTGATTGGAGAGGATGGCGCTGATACGCTGTACGGCGGGGATGGCGATGACACATTGTACGGCGACGACGGCCTGAGCTACGGCGACGAGGGGGCAGACACTGTTTACGGCGGGGATGGCGATGACATCGCCTACGGCGGAGGTGAGACTGATGCGCTCTACGGCGATGCCGGCAACGACACGCTTTATGGTGAAGATGGTGCTGACACTCTGTATGGTGGCGAGGACGGGGATACACTCTACGGTGGCGACGACGACGACACCCTGTATGGCGGCGACGGCGATGACACGCTGGTCGGAGGTGAAGGCACTAACACGCTTTACGGCGGCGATGGCACCGATACGGCTGACTATTCCTCGGCTTCCAGCAGCATCACTGCTGACCTTTCAGATACTGAAACCGATGATGACAGCAATACATATTTCACAGTTTCCGATAGCAGCGCTGACCTGTCCGACGTGCTTTACGATGTCGAGAACGTAACGGGCTCGGATTATGATGATACCTTGACTGCAGGGTCGGGGACAAATGTGCTAAAGGGCGGTGATGGCGACGACATCATAACCGGAGGCAGCGGATCCGGCACCCTTTATGGTGGAGACGGAACGGACACCATTTATTCCGGTACGGGAGAGTATGCCTTCTACGGTGGCGACGAAAGCGACGATGTTCTCGACCTGAGCGCACTTGAGGCCAGTGTTACTTTAGACCTAGACGATTATAATATTACGTATGACGATAGCGGCACCACTGAAAATGTGAGCGGGTTTTGGATTATCTACGCAACCGATTACGATGACACGATCCAAACCGATGATTGCGCAACAACCATCTATGGCGGTGACGGTGACGACACAATCGATGGCGGGGAAAGCTATGCTGGTCAGGATCAGCTTTATGGAGGCGACGGTGACGACACCATCCACGGGCATGACCTGCCCCCGATAAATCGGACCATTCA
>NZ_SMMF01000815.1:0-12008 GCF_009711355.1 Roseibium sp. RKSG952
GGGCGCGGGACGCGCCGCTACGCGGTCAAATACCCTTGACAATCAACTCCTTATGACGCCATCGCCACTTCTGTGGCGTGATTTCATTTGAAGCTGGTTGCCATTTGCTTCGAAATGCAGAGGTCTCCGGTATATTCTGATACATTTGAAAGCTTGAAATTTCGCGCGCCTCGCGGCCTATACCAATGCACCTATCGGTTTATGCTCCGCAATATTGACCCGCCGGGACAATCGCGGCGTAAGTGATTGAGAGATGGTCCATTGGGAGGCGCATGTTGCAGTCGGTAGATCGTTCTGACGATGGGAAATCCGGTCCGCTGGAGTATAGTGAGACGCCACGCGGGCGAAGACGGTCGCGCCGGTTCTGGCTGGTAATGAAAGCCATCCTGCAGGCCGTGATTGCCTTGCTTGTGCTGGCCGGAGCGGTGTTTGCATTGAACCACCTCATTGCCACCAAGCCCGGCGTTCCGAAACGCGCAGTGACGGAAAAAGCCTACATTGTCGAGAGCGCCCGGCTGGTCGAGGGGGATCATGCCCCGGTGATCAGTGTCTATGGTGAAGTCACCGCAGGCCGGACCGTGGATTTGCGCGCGCTTGTCGCCGGCGAAGTGGTGGAGGTTAATCCGTCCCTGAAGGCCGGGGGCTTTGTCTCCAGGGGAGATTTGCTGGTTGCGATCGACCGGTTCGATTATGAGGGCGCTCTCACCGAGGCCAAGGCCAATCTGGCCGAGGCCGAAGCCCAGCAGGTGGAAAACCGTGGCCGTGTTGCGCTTGAAACCGCCAACATCGAGCGCTCCAAGGAACAGCTCACCTTTGCCAAACGGGATCTTGAACGCGCCGAGTCCCTGATTGCGCGCGGTTCGGTGACCGAACAGACCGTCGACGAACGCAGGCTGCTGGTGTCGCAGCGCGAACAAACGCTGGAGCAGCGCCAGAACACGCTCGCGCTGGAAGAGGCCAAGGTCATCCAGCAGGATGCGGCCATCGAACGTTTGAAGTGGCGGGTCGAAAACGCCGAGCGCCAATTGGCCAATACTGTCTTGCGGGCACCGTTTGATGCGGTGGTGCGCGAAGAGGCGGCCCAGCCCGGGCGTCTGGTCGGGGTGAATGACGTGATCGCGTCGATCTACAGCCGCGACGAGCTCGAAGTCCGCTTTACCCTGTCCGACAACCAGTATGGCCGCATTGTTGCGGATGCCGGAACCGTGGTCGGCCGCCCGGTCGAGGTGATCTGGAACCTTGGCAACGAGCCGCTTGTCTATACGGCGACCGTTGACCGTGTCGGTGCGGATGTCGCCAGCACACGCGGCGGCGTCGATGTCTTTGCCCTGATCGACACGGAACCCGGCAAAACGCCGTTGCGGCCCGGGGCCTTTGTCGAAGTCCTTGTGCCTGATCAGTCCTACGCCGGGACGTTCCGGGTCCCTGAAACCTCGATTTACGGGGACGGGCTGGTCTATGTGATCGAGGACAGCCGCCTGGTTGCGCGGCAGACCCGGCCGCTTGCCTTTGATGGCGAGGAGATCATCGTCCGGGGGGGACTTCAAAACGGCGATGTGGTTTTGACCACCCGCGTTCCGGAAGCCGGGGAGGGGCTGCTGGTGCGTCCCTTGAACGCAAATGACCATCCGGAAGCCTTCAAGACGGCCTCCCAGCAAACCGGCGGGCCGGCCCGGGCCCCCTCCAGTCAGTAGGGGATGGCACGATGAACGCGAAGCAGGACGGTTTTCTCGGACTGGTGGTGCGCCACCCGAACGCGGCCAATCTGGTGATGGTCGTGATGCTCCTGTTCGGAGCATTCGGGCTTGCCAAGCTCAACACCCAGTTCTTCCCGACAATCACGACCGACCGGATCACCGTTTCGATCACCTGGCCGGGGGCGAGTGCCGAGGATGTCTCGGCAAACATCCTTGAGGTCGTCGAACCGGAACTGCGGTTCATCGATGATCTGGACGAGCTGGTCTCCTATGGCCGCGAGGGCGGGGCAACGCTGCAGCTTGATTTCATCGAAGGCGCCGACATGCAAAAGGCCCTGTCGGACGTCGAACAGGCGGTTTCCGGGATCACCACGTTGCCGCTCGACAGCGAAACGCCGGTGATTTCCGCCTCGACCTTCACCGACGGTGTGGCCACGCTTGCCATTCGCGGGCCGTTTTCGGAGCAGGCACTCAAGGTATTTGCCCGGCAGATGCGCGATGACCTGCTCGACCGTGGCATCGACAAGGTCGACCTTCTGGGCTACCGCTCGCCCGAATTCGTGGTCGAGATCCCGGAACGGGAACTCAGACGTCTGGACCTGACCGTGTCCGACGTTGCAGCCTCGGTGTCCGGCAACACGATCGATATCCCCGCAGGCAACATCAAGGGCGGCGTTGAACGCCAGATCCGGGCGGTTGCCGAAAGCAAGACGCCCGAAACCATCAGCGGTATCGAGGTCAAGGCGCTGGCCTCCGGTGAAAAGACCACGATTGCCGATATCGGCCGGGTGTTCCGCGACTTTGACGAAACCGAAAACCAGGGCTTTTCGAAGGGCACCCGCGCGGTCGAACTGGACATCAAGCGGGTGGAAAGCACCGACACGCTCAAGGCGGCGGCGATTGTCGATCAGTATCTGGAGGACATCCGTCCGCAACTCCCGCCGACGCTGGAAATCCTGAAATACGATGTGCGCGCTGACGCGGTGGAAGGCCGGATCCTGCTGCTGGTCGAAAACGGGCTGACCGGCCTGATCCTCGTCGTGCTCATTCTGTTCATTTTCCTGAATGCACGGATCGCCTTGTGGGTCGCGGCCGGCATTCCGGTCGCGATGATGGCAACGCTCGGGATCATGTGGGTCTTCGGCGAGAGCATCAACATGATCTCCATGTTCGCGCTGATCATGATGCTGGGCGTGATCGTCGACGATGCCATTGTGGTCGGCGAGCACACGGCAACCCGGCTCGCACTTGGCGACGCGCCAGACGAAGCGGCGATCAATGGGGCCAGAACCATGCTCGCCCCGGTCTTTGCGGCATGTCTGACGACGGTTGCGGCCTTTGTACCGATCCTTCTGGTGGGGGACACGCTCGGCCAGATCATGGGGACCCTTCCCGTCGTGGTGGTTGCCGTGGTGATCGCTTCGCTGATCGAGTGTTTCGTGATCCTGCCTGGCCATCTCGGTCATTCGTTGTCTGGCAAGGCGGGCTGGACCTGGTGGCGGGTTGTGGTTCTTGCCGGGATACCGGCCTTCTTTCTGAGCAGTCTGGCCTCGCAGCCGGATCTGTCCGTGCCGCCCTATCTGGATCCGCTCGCCGTTCCCTTGCGGAGCTTGCGGGAGGCTGCCGGGCTTCTCGGGTTCGAGATCATCGTGATCCTGGTGTGTTTTGCGGCCGCCGTCGGTGTGGAAGCCTTCCTGCAGAACACGCGCCGCCGCAAGATCCGGCAAGGGCGGGAAAACCGCCCCGGCTGGTTCCGCCGCAACTTCGATGCGGGATTTGACTGGTTCCGGGATGTGCCGTTTCAGGCGCTTGTCCGCATGGCCGTCGGCTGGCGCTACGTCACGCTTGCACTTGCCCTGTCCGCGCTGGTGCTGTCATCGGGCTTGATTCTTGGGGGGCGGGTCGGTTTTTCCTTCTTTCCCTCACCTGAAAGCGAAAACCTGAGCGCGACCATCTTCTTCCATGCCGGCATCCCTCAAGCGGAAGCGATCGAAGGCATGATGTTGATCGAAAACGCCCTGCGTCAGGCAGAGGCGGACCTGACCGGAGACAGCGGCGAGGGTCTGGTGGTCTCCAGCTATGCAACGCTCGGGCAGGCCGGGAACAACCGGGGCGACAATTTTGCAAATATCAATGTTCAGCTGACCCGGTCCGAAGAGCGGACGATCCGCACGCCGGACATCGTGCGGGCCTGGCGTGCAGCGCTGCCGGACATGGCGACCACATCGCGGGTTGCGATTGCCGAGCGCCGCGGAGGGCCTCCGGGCCGGGATCTGGACATCCGGTTGACGGGCGCATCTCTTCAGGACCTGAAGGCCGCCGCCCTTGAGCTGCAGGAGGAATTGTCCGGTTATCCCGGCACCAGTGCCGTTGCCGACGACCTGCCCTATGGCAAACCGGAACTCTTGATCGAACTGACACCGCGTGGCAAGGCGCTGGGCTTTACTGTCGAGAGTGCTGCGCGCCAGATCCGCGAAGCATTTGAAGGCAACATTGCCCGCCGCTTTGCAGAGGGTGACGAGGAAGTGACGGTCCGCGTGCGGCAGGAAATTCCGGCAGCCGGAAGCTCGTCCCTGAGGGACCTGTCGCTGCGCACACCTGCGGGGGAATTTGTTCCTCTGACCGAGGTGGTGCAGCTTGAGGATGCTCAAGGCTTTTCGGTCATTCAGCGCCGCGACGGCAAGACTGTTGTCACGGTGGTGGCCGATGTTGATGATGAGGTGACATCGAACAACCAGATTGTCGCTTCTCTGAACGAGCGCTTCCTGCCGGATCTGGCCTCCAGATACGGGTTCAACTACGAATTTGCAGGCAAGGCCGAGGAGCAAGACAATGCGTTCTCGGATCTGCTGGCCGGGGTCATTCTGGCGGTTGCGGCGATCTACATCATTCTGGCGGCGATTTTTGCCAGTTACTCCCGGCCGATAATCGTCATGTCGATCATTCCCTTCGGCGTTGTCGGAGCGATTGTCGGCCACTGGCTGCTCGGCTTCAAGCTGACGATCCTGTCGGTGATCGGCCTGTTGGGGCTGGCGGGCATTCTGGTCAACAACTCGATCATTCTGGTCTCCCGGTTCGAAGAGCGGCGGGCCACCGGAGAAGATCACAAGGACGCGGCGATCCGCTCAAGCTGCGACCGGTTGCGCGCTGTGTTCCTGACCTCGCTCACAACCATCAGCGGTTTGTCGCCGCTCCTGTTCGAAACCAGCCTGCAGGCCCAGTTCCTGTTGCCGATGGCCATCACGATCGTCTTTGGACTGGCAACGGCAACCGTTCTGGTTCTGGTGCTCGTACCCGCCCTGCTGCAAATCGGCGACGATCTGGGGCGCATTCTTTTGGTGAGGCGGGCAGGGCATGCCCGGCCGCAGGACCCGGGCCGGGACGTTGCGCCTGCCGAATAGGCGCAACGGGCGTGATCTGTTTCCTGGCGATTAGTGCTCAGGCCGGGCGCTCTCATTCTCTGCCCCTGATCGTCAACCCGGAAAACCCGAATGGTGTTATCCGGGATCGGAGAGCCGCTGGCTTCGCCTTGGTTTTTGGGGCTCACCGATCCCGGCTCTGCGCGTTGCTTGGCCGGGATGACCAGGGTAAGTGCCGGAAGTGCCGTACTGAGGTGCTTTGCAAGTGTTTCCTCGCAAAGACCCCTGCATGTCGAAGCCAATCGAAACATGCATGACATGGCGTCCCGTGAAGAAACGTTTCAGGACGGCGCAACCTGAACAATGATGCCGCTACAGGCCCTTGGCAAAAGCGGCTATGTGTCCGGCTGCCGCCTCGATATTGCTGTCGAGCGTGGCCGGGGACTTGCCGCGCGGTCCGAAATCGTGGCTGCCGTCGTCGATGTAATGAAGTGTCACGGGCGGCGGCAGTGTCACCTCGTCCAGTTCGGCACGGGACCCGAATGCGTCGCGCTCGCCTTGCAAGACCAGCACGGGTCTGCGGCTGTTCTCAAGCGGCTCAAGGCGCCAGTCGGCGTCGGCTTTTCCGGTCGGGTGGAACGGATAGCCAAGGCAGCAGATCCCGGCGACCCTTCTGGGGAGCGAATCCGCACCGCCCAGCATGGCGGCAACCCGGCCGCCCATGGACTTGCCGCCGATCAGGATCGGGCCATCTGTCTCGTCAAGCACCGTCTGAAGCGCTTTCTGGAATTCGCCGACCAGCTTGTCAGCCCGAGGTGGCGGGCGTTTCGAGCCGCCGCTCCGGCGCTGTGCCATATAGGCGAACTCGAACCGGGCAACGGCAAGACCGGCCCCTGCGGAAGCCTTGGCGATCTTGTCCATGAAGACCGAATCCATCGGGGCTCCCGCTCCATGAGCGAGTACCAATGTCGCCAGAGGCAGCGATTCCGGCCGGGTCCACAAAAACTGGCTCATCTGTGGTCTTTCGTCCTCCAGGTTCTAGATGTGATGATACGTGATCTTGTTTCCGGCGTATAACGCGCGACGCTTACCCGCAATCCCGCGTTCATCACGGTTGGTCTTATGCCCGAATATCTCGATACCAATACGATCCGGATGCTGGCCTTTGCGTCGATCTTCGCCGTGATGGCCTGTCTGGAAGTGCTGCTTCCAAGACGGGAGTTGAGCACGGCGCGTCCGCGCCGCTGGTCGACAAACTGGGCTTTTCTGATTCTGGACGCGGTGCTGGTGCGGCTGATATTTCCGATCGGCGGTGTTGGCCTTGCCTATCTTGCCGTGTCCGAGGGCTGGGGCGTTTTTTCCGTCTTTGAACTTCCCGGCTGGCTTGCCGGTCTGATTGCATTTCTGGTGCTGGATTTTGCCGTCTGGTTCCAGCATTGGGCCACCCACAAGGTTCCGTTTCTCTGGCGCTTTCACAAGGTCCACCATGTCGATGGCGATGTCGATGTGACCACGGCCCTGCGGTTTCACCCGGTCGAGATCCTCTTGTCCTTTCTCTGGAAGGGGGCGGTGATCCTTGCGCTTGGTGCGCCTGTCGAAGCGGTGCTGGTATTCGAGATTGTCCTCAACGGAGCCGCCGTCTTCAACCATGCCAATGTCGCCTTGCCGCGCTGGCTGGACCGGGTCTTGCGGATTGTCGTCGTCACCCCGGACATGCACCGGGTGCATCACTCCGCGCGGATTGCCGAAACCGATTCCAACTACGGCTTCAACCTTGCGATCTGGGACCGGCTGTTTTCCACCTACACGGCCCAACCCGCGGACGGGCATGACCGGATGCAGATCGGTCTGGATGCCGACAGCGCAATCAGGGCGCGCAGGTTCGGCTGGAGCCTGATATTGCCGTTCCACCGGCAGAAAAACCGGTTTCCGCAAGAAACGGGTGCGCCGCAGCATTTACAAGAAACGCCTCCTCGACAACTATAGGTTCATGCCGTTTGGGCATGTGGGAGGAAATTGATGCGTCATTACATTTGTGCGGTTGCCGCAGCGCTTGGCTTGACGTCCGCCAGCGCGCTGGCAGCCACGGAACAGGATTGCCTTGAATTGCGAGACATGGGTTTGAGCGGCGGTTTTGTCACGTCAGCCCGGGTGATTGAAAAATCGGAAGCCTTGCCCGCCTATTGCGAAGTGCGTGCAACGGCGCTGCCGTCGATTTCCATTGAAGTCCGGTTGCCGATGGAAGAGTGGAATGGCGGCCTGTATCAGGCCGGATGCGGCGGATTTTGCGGTATTCTCGGGCGGGCGGATGCTGGCAAAAGCTGGATCAATGCCATGCGCCCGGGGCTGGAACGCGGCTATGCGACGGCCACCTCGGATGGTGGCCATCTGGGCCTGTCGGTGGTGGACGGAAGCTGGGCCTACAACAACCCGCCGCTGGAGCGTGATTGGGGCTGGCGGTCGATCGGGGAAACCAACCGCGTTGCGGGGGCAATGATCGAAGCGTTTTACGGAGACCCCTCGCAGAAGGCCATTTTTCAGGGCTGTTCCACCGGCGGGCGGATGGCGCATATGGCGGCGCAAAAATACCCCGAGATGTTTCAGGGAATCATCTCGGGCGCTCCGGCCATGGATTATACGGGACAGGTCGGGATCATGATGAGCTGGCTGGTTCAAACCAATACCGGCCCGGACGGCGAACAGATCCTGAAACCGGGCCGGGAAAAGCTTGTGGGCGAAGCCGTGCTCAAGCAGTGCGGCACTGCGGACGGGGTCATTGAGGATCCGCGTCAATGCCGGCCGGATCTGGCTAGCCTCACGTGTTCGGGCGAAGCGTCACCGCAGTGCCTGACGAAGGCCGAACTTCAGGTTCTGGATCAATGGTATTCCGGGCCGGTGAACTCTGCGGGCGAGCAACTTTATCCGGGAGGCGTTCCGGCGGGCTCCGAGCCGTTCTGGTGGCTTTGGCTGATCGGCGACGGTGAAGGCGGCGGCAGGCTGCTTGATGCCTTCGCGACCGGGTTCGGAGCCTATATGGCCTTTCCGCAAGATCCGGGCCCGGAGTGGAGCCCTGCCGATTTCGATTTTGATCGGGATCCGGCGCGGCTGGAGATCATGAGTGCGGTCTACAATGCCGACAATCCGGATCTGACAGCCTTTCGGGATGCAGGCGGCAAGTTGATCGTCTGGCATGGCTGGGCGGACCCCATTGTCACCCCGTTCAAGACCGTCGACTGGTATGAACGCGCCGCAGAAGCGGCCGGAGGCGAGGCCGTCCTTCAGCAAAATGTTGCCCTGTTCATGATCCCGGGCATGGACCATTGCGGGATATTGCCGGGGCCCGGTGGCATCAGCAACGCATCGCTTGATCCGCTGACCCCGCTGGAATCCTGGATTGAAACCGGCGAACGCCCGGCCTCGATCCTGATTGCACAGTAACGCTGCACACGGGCGTTGGCGTATGCGAACAGGTGTCCGTCAATAAAAGCTCAGCGGGAAGTACCGGAGATAGAGTTCCTGATACTTCCCGTTCTTGTAAAGCGCATAGAGACCGTAATTGAGGGCATCGAGGGTGGACTGATCGTCGCGGCGGGTCGCAATGGCCAAGCCGCTGTCGAAGTAGCCCGGTTCCAGCCAGGGACCGCCGGAAAAGGCACAGCAATCATTTGCGGCTGCACTTTGCAGCCAGAAGGATAGGCTCAGACCGTCGCCGAAATGATAGTCCACGTCGCCACTGGCAACTGCGGCACGGGCGTCGCTCAAACTGCTGTATTCAATGACCTGGGCTTCCGGAAAGAAGCGTCCGGCAAACACGGCGTGCCGCGACCCCGCCTCAACGGACACCTGTTTGTCCTTCAGATCCGGTACGGAAACCAGCCCGTCCGTCGCGTTCGCCGTTGAGACAAACCGGGCCGGCAGTTTCAGATAATCATCTGAAAAGGCGAGGCGGCTGGCCATTTCCGGCGCGCGCGCCAGTCCCGCGATGATCGCGTCTCCTTCTTCTTCTTCCAGTGCCACCAGGAGATCTTCGAATTTCTTGATCCGCAAGGAGCAGGAAACCTGCAGCTCCTGACAAAGGGCTCGCGCAAGGTCCACATTGAACCCGGTCAACCTGTCCTCCGGGTCGCGAAACACGAAAGGCGGAAAATCATCAGTCGCCAGGAACTGGATTCTGCTGGGCAGTTGGTTCGGGCGGGTATGTCCGCTCTTCAGATTCCAGAAGTTGGGTGATGATATGCTTGCTTCTTGCGTAGCGTAAGATTTACCGTTGCTAATTGCTGCAAGAATAATTAGTGTAATAATAATAAAATTAACCGTTGATTGTATCATTTTGTCATGGCTTTATTTTGGAAGGAAACAGGGCGGCTTGTTTGAAACCGGCGCCGGTCAAGAAAGCGCTGGCGGCCATTGGGGGAAACGGCATGCGTTTGCCAGGTGAACTGGAGGTTTTGCTGTTGCGCGGGCTTTCGAAAGCGAGCCTTGAGGCTGCCTGCCGCCTTGCTCCCGAACATGGTTGGACCCCTTCCGAATATCTGGTCCGCAAGCGCATCGTCAGTCTTGAAACGCTCTACAGTGCCTTTGCCGAGTATTGCGGTGTACCATTTCTTCCTTACAAAAGCTTTCGACCGCGAACCCTCAACAATCATGTCCTGCAGATGGGGGAGGGGGACCGCGGTCCGCTTCTCGTCAGCCTTTACAAGAACAAGGCCTATTATGCCATCGCACCGGCAATTGACCAATTCGAAGAGGTGCGCACACATCTGCTCAAGAATCCCGAGTTCGCATCCCGGATCCGGATTGCCTCTCCCAGTTCCCTGAACCATGCGAACCGCATCCAGAGTGCGCCTTCCGGGGATTTGCTCAGCAGGTTTCCGGAGATGTCGGCCAAACAGCGCTTGTCCCGGGGCCAGGCTGCACTTGTCCTTGTTGCCCTTGCCGGACTTGTGCTGGGACTTGCAACAACACCCATGTTCTGGGTTTATCTCGCGGGAGGGCTTTTTGGCACTGCGTGCGCCCTGTCCGGCTGGGCGCGGGTTCAGGCGGCCGTTTCAACCTGGGATGACCCGCTTGCCATTGCGTTTCCGGAGCGTCTCTATGCTTCGGACATTATCTGGCCGCGTTATACGGTGCTGGTCCCCTTGCACGAGGAAAGCCGGGTGGTTCCGGACCTTGTCGCCCACCTCGGCGCTCTCGACTATCACCGACGGCGTCTGCAGATCCTGTTTCTGGTCGAACAGGAGGATGAGGCGACTTACCGTGCCTTTCCCGAGACGCTGCCCGCTCATATGGAACTGATCCGGGTTCCGAAAGGTTTGCCGCAAACGAAACCCCGGGCGCTTTGTTACGGGCTTGCGCTTGCCAACGGTGATCTTGTCACCGTTTACGATGCCGAGGACAGGCCGGACCCCGAACAGCTGCGCAAGGCGGCCCTGATGTTCGCGCTGCTGCCAAAGGAGGTTGCCTGTCTGCAGGCGCGGCTGACCATCGACAATCCCGATGAAGGTTTTTTTGCCCGCCAGTTTTCGATTGAATATGCCTGCCTGTTCGATCAGTTGCTGCCCTGGTGCTATCGCAACAACTGGCCCTTTCCGCTTGGCGGAACCTCCAATCATTTCCGCCGCGAAGCTCTGGATGCCGTGGGCGCATGGGACGCCTACAATGTCACAGAGGATGCCGATCTCGGTGTCCGGCTGGCCCGGTTCGGGTTCCGGTCCGGTGTTCTGGCCAGTTCCACCTATGAGGAGGCGCCCACGCACCGGAAGGCCTGGCTTGCCCAGCGGGCCCGCTGGTACAAGGGCTGGGTTCAGACGTTTTGTGTCCACATGCGTGATCCCGGGGTCATGCTCCGGCAAATCGGGACAAGACGCGCGGTCGCCATGGCGGCCATTTTTATTGCCAGCGTTGCCATGATTGTGCTGCATCCGGTTTTCATGAGCGCCTTCCTGATATTCATGGGGCTGGTCTCGGTTGACCTCGCTTCATTTCGGGAACTGTCCTTGCCTGCGGTCTTGCTGATGATTGCCGGTGGTGCCGGTTATGGCGGCGCAATTGCCGCGTCCGTTGCGGCCTCGGTCAAACGTTTCGGACGGCTGGATTTGGCAAGTGCCGCGCTGATCCCGGTTTACTGGATGTTTTCGGGCTTTGCCTTTTACATGGCCGTTCTGGAGTTCATCTGGCGGCCGCATCACTGGAGCAAGACCGAACACGGGATCGCAAGACGCCGGAGCCGAACGCGGCAAAAGTGACAAGGGATGGAGTTGGGGCCGTTCCGAGGCGCTGGGTCGGGCGGCAACGCGAGAGCGGTTCGGGCGGCAATTTGCCTCAGGTGACTAAGGGTTTTCCGCAATATCCAAGACCGCTCAATAATCAGACTATTTGTCGATGATACTTGCGGGAGGCTTGTCATGTTGAACATCGAGAAAAGCGAACCGGGCCGGGTCGATATTCATTTCAGCGGCAAGATCAATGCCGAGGATATGGAAGCGGCGCTTCAGCGCCTGATCGAAGTGTCGGAAGACGTATCAGACGGCAGGCTATTTTATCGGATTACGGATTTCGCGGTCCCGGATGCATCTGCGCTGGCGGTCGAGTTCCGCTATCTGCCATCACTGTTTGGCTTGATCGGCAAGTACAAGCGTTGCGCGGTGGTTTGCGACAAGGAGTGGGTCCGCACGGTCGCCGAACTGGAAGGCCTGCTGATGCCGGGCCTGAAGATCAAGAGCTTCGAAGCCGGTCAGGAAGACGACGCCGAAGACTGGCTTGCTGCCGCGTGAGGGTGGATTAAGCCGCCAAGTGCAACAGCACAACACCAATGGCTGGTTCGCCTTAAGGGATTGATTTTCAAGGGCGCGGAACGCGCCGCAACGCGGTCAAAGACCCATGGCACTTAATCCTTTGTGTCAGAGCCGCAAGGAAGCTTTTAAAGGCGGAAACCGCCTTGAACGGCGTTCCG
>NZ_SMMF01000871.1:0-22562 GCF_009711355.1 Roseibium sp. RKSG952
TATTGCTGGTCTGTGCAGCTGAACGCGCCAATTCTGCCCAATGTCATCTAATTCGGGATGGAGATGCCGCGTTCTTGCCACCTTGTCATAAGGAATTGAGTGTCAGGGGTCCGTGACCACGAAGCGGCGCGTTCCGCGCCCTTTCACACTCAATTCCTTATGATGTCATCACCACTTCTGTGACGTTAGGCCATATTCTGCATGTTTAGACTGGCTGCAATATGCAGAGGTCTTTGTCACCTGTTTCCGGAACCGGAAGCAACGGATGGGGACGTCACGGCTTGGAGCTAGCGGGCCCGGTGTGGAGGCCGCCCGGCACCGGCGGCAGCCACCGCAGTTGTCCTTCAGAACATCAACTCACTACGATCATTCAAGGCTCACAAGGGTTTCCGCAAAAACGCCCGGACGGCTGAAACCGGAAGTACAACCTCTCCCGGATACTTGATCTGCAATTGCTCGACATCTCGCGCGCGGAGAGCCGCAGCAGAAAAAGCGCCTTGCGTCATCGCCTCGAAGTATTCCAAAGCCGCCCTCAGATCGGTGAGCTGAAGCTGCACCTCCAGCCATTCGAACAATTCGATTTCAAAACCCGACGCCCTGATGACCTGCCGCCACTGGGCATCGTTTAAAAACTCGTTCTCGGCATAGAAACTCTCGCGATCCGGGATCAGATCGAAGAAGTCGCGGATGCCGCCTTGAAGCAATTCCCCGCCACACTCGAAAACAAACCGGCCTCCGGGCCGCAGGATGCGTTTCTGCTCCGCAAGCATTTCCGGTTTGTTGAGGACCCAATGAAGCACGTAGTTCGACAGCACCAGATCGACGCTGTTGTCATCCACGCCAGCAATATCATCGGCCTTGCCCTCCATCAGGACGGCGTCAAGATCAAACTGCCTGCTCTGCTTGATTGCTATCTTCAGACGCGCCTTGTCAGGGTCCACCCCGATTACCCTACCGCTCCCGCCGACACGCTCTTTCACGGCAACAAGAGCATCCCCCGTGCCACACCCCAGGTCCAGAACCGTTTCGCTCTTTTGCGGCGAGGCAAGTTCAATCAACTCCATACATCGTTCGTTCTGGAAACCGCGGATTCTGGCATATGCGCCGGCCAGCTCGTCGGTATCGCGCAGGGCCCCTCGCGGCTTTACAGAAGACATGAGCAGAAAACCTCCAGTTCCAGACACCCTGATCCCTCGACGGGCCGGCCACCGTTTTCAGGCTCGTTGCCTCAAGACAGCTTCGCAAGGTGATACGGTGTCCGAGCAATTTGCCCGGTGCTGCAAAACGGCCTG
Organism: Roseibium sp. RKSG952; assembly: GCF_009711355.1. Taxonomy (NCBI): domain Bacteria; kingdom Pseudomonadati; phylum Pseudomonadota; class Alphaproteobacteria; order Hyphomicrobiales; family Stappiaceae; genus Roseibium; species Roseibium sp. RKSG952. The sequence continues at coordinate 1,293 of NZ_SMMF01000871.1, forward strand.
AAAAATACAGCCGCCGATGCGACAAATCCAGTAGCCGGCGGTAAGGTACGGCTTGCACCGAGCCCGATTGATGCAAGCCACGGCCTGCCGTACGGAAAACCGATATGCCGCCTTTGCCCGATCATGGGTCAGGGCCGCTGATTGATACCTGCCGGTTTCGTGAGCAGGAATTCGACCTCATTGATGGAAAAGGTCACCTGAGCGGCATATTTGGCTTCAAGCCACTGTCTGTCTGCAGTGTCCAGTTTCGCAGGATCAAATCCGCCGTTGGACGATGAGGCCAACCAGCTGAATGCCGTATTGAGGTCCGGAAAATCGACCAGGGCAGCCACTCTGTCGATCCATTCGAGCGAAAGTCCTGAATTGGTAAAATGATGACGCCATTGGGCATCGGTCAGGAATGTCCGTTCCGATGCCACCTTCGCACCGCCCGGCACGAGTGAAAACATCTCGACAGTTTCGGGGATCGGATCTCCCACACACTTGCAAACAAACTGACCTCCCGGTCGCAATACCCGGAAAAGCTCCGCCAACATGGCAGGAATATCGAGTACCCAGTGGAGGACGTAGTTTGAAAAAACCAGATCCACGGTCTCATCAGCAACACCCCTGAGGTCTGTTGCAACGGCTTCAATAAACCGAACGGCTGCGGCTTCCTGATCAATTCCCGCCCTTGCCAGCTGTAGCCGCCAAGCATCGGGATCGATACCGATAACACGTCCGGACGCACCAACGGCCTTTTGCAGATCCCGGATCATTGCTCCCGTACCGCATCCCAGATCCAGTACGGTTGCCCCGTCCGCGACCTCAACACGTTCCAGCAAAAGCCTGCCGCGATGCTTTTGAAATGTGCCCATTGAGGAGTAGGATTTCGAAAATGCCGCTTCCGCAGAATTCTCCGCTTCGGGAATTGGATATGCCATCAGGTCTTTTCCTGTTCGAATTGATTGCACCCCGATGACGTTTTTTTTCAATCAGTCGCGGTGCTGCGCCAATTGCTGTCTGAGCCTGTCCACACGCTTCCAGAAACCACCTGATAAATCCCGGGGTCCGCTGAAAAATGGGTCCATGCTACCTTCCCCGCGCATCGATTCTTAAAACTACGACACGACTACTTCGTCAGCACAGCCAGAAGGCCGGTAAAGGGAAACGCGACCGGCCCCGGATATTTTGTCCGCACGGCGTCCATTTGAGCGCCACTCAGCATCTCGGAGGAAAAGGCGCCATGGGATGTCGCTTTCATCCAGTCGAATGCAGTGTCCAGATCGGCAAAGTCGAGGACCAGATCCAGCCACTCAAACCGGTCCGCGCGCAGTCCTGCCCGGGTGAACTCGACCAGCCATTGGCCGGTCGTCAAAAACCTGTGCTCCGCATAGAAGCTGTCGTAATCGGGCATGAATTTCATTAAGTCGGTGACGCCACCGTCAACCAAGTCGCCGACGCATTCAAACACGAACCGTCCACCGGGACGCAACACACGCACGACTTCAGCCAGCATGCCCGAAGTGTCGAGCACCCAATGCAGCACATAATTTGAAAAGACGAGGTCGACGCTGTTACTTGCAACACCTTTTAGGTCTGCCGCAGAGGCTGCCATCAGGCGGATGTCCAATCCTTGCGTTTCCATCACCTCGCGCGCAATTTCCAAGCGGGCCGTGTCCGGGTCGGCCGCGATCACCTCTCCCGCCTCTCCCACCCGGGCCTTGAACGCAGGAAGAAAGTCGCCCGTCCCGCAGCCGAGATCAAGGACGGTCTCACCGGATTGCGGGGCGGCCAGTTGGATCAGCTCGACACCACGCGCGTGCTGAAACCGGCGCGCAAGGGAATAGGATCGCGCCAGCTCTTCCGTGTCGCGCATCGCGCCCCGTGGCGTTTCAGGAGACATGAAACAGAAAGCTCCTTGGAATAAGGACCGGAAGAACCGCCCCGAAAACACGACTGTGAAGCCAGCCCAGCTCGGGACCCGGGTTGACCGCAGTCACGCTATCGGCTTTCGCAATACCGCCCTCAGGCACACAATCGGCAGAGTCACCACGTCCGGAAAACGCATCTCGAGACGTTTGCGCTCGGGCTTAGTCAATTGCTCGGGAACAAAAGCCCCTTGCGATGATGCACTGAACCAGGCCAGCCCTGCATCAAGATCAGGAAAACTGAGGTCAAGTGTTGTCCACTCAAGGACTTCGACCACAAGTCCGGCCGCTTCGATCTCGGTCCGCCATTGATAATCCTCCATGAAGGAGAGCTCTTGCCGGAGATCTTCAAACCGCGGCATCAGCCGCATCATCGCATCGACCTCCTCAATCGGCTTGCCCATGCACTCGAAGACAAACCGGCCTCCGGGCTTCAACAGCCGCGCTTGCTCGGACAGCATCCGGGGCAAGTCAAGAACCCAGTGGAGGACGTGATTTGAAAAGACCAGGTCGACTTGAGCGGCTTCAATCTCGTCCAATTCGGTTGCGGGGGCTTCAACGAAAACAACGGCGGCACCGTGTTCTTCCGCCAGATGCTTCGCCACCTGCGTGCGCATGCCATCCGGGTCGGCCCCGATCACCCTGCCCGACGTCCCGACCCGGTTGCAGAGCTCGACAAGGTGATCTCCCGTGCCGCACCCCAGGTCCAGAACGGTTTCGCCGGGCTGCGGGGCTGCCCATTGAAGCAAGAGTTCGCCGCGGTCATTCTGGAACTTCCGGATGCGGGAGTATGAGCGGGCAAGTGCTTCGGTATCGCGTTTTGCGCCTTCCGGCAGAGTATGAAGCATTGGGACCTCCTGCGCCACTGCGCCGGATCACTGCGAGGATATCGTCCACGTTGGCGCATAAAGTCTGAGACCTACAGAAGGTAGGAAGGACTCTCCGCCAAAACATTATTTCTAAATCAAATGTAATAAACGGTATTTCAATAGACATGCACAGCTGACTTACCTTCCGAAGCCGGAAGCAACCCCACGGTCAATCACAGCACCACGATTAGAGCAGGTCTCGGCGATTTGGGTTGATTTGACAGACAATAGAGGCTCTTCGGGTGACGAAATTCAGCTCATCGGGGCGTTTCACGAAGGCACCGGTTGATATTACATCGCAGCGGCCGCACGCGCTGCCTGATCGTAGTGTCCCGAGACAAGACGCATAGTCGCTGCCAACCGCGAGAATTCGGTTTCATCCAGCCCCAGCGTTTTCATCGGTTTTACCAGCAGAGCCTCGCGCAAACGGCGGTACTCCAGACAGGCTGCCTCTCCTGATTCGGTGATGGTGGCGGTTTTTTCCTTGCCGCGTTTGCCGGACGCAATCAGACCGGCCTTTTCGAGCTTCTTGAGCGCATAGGTGACCGTATGCGTGTCCTCGATATTGAGTACAAGGCAGATGTCGGACAGGGTTTTGGCACGTCCGCGATGGTTGACTGAGTGCAACACCAGCACATCCAGCGGCCCCAACCCTTCAAACCCGGCCGCCGCCATGCCGCGAACCATCCACCGGTGATAGGCATTGACCATCATGGTGACGGCGAATTCGACCTCCGACAAGGCCGGCATCGCGCCGGACGCAAGATGCGCCGCAGAGACCACCGGGCCGATATCGATGTCGGAACCGGCGGACATTTCATCTTTTTCCGGCGTATCGGTCATGGGCGTATCCTGAGGAATGCGGGTCAAATCATGTTGTTGGGCAGCCAGAGCGCAATCTGCGGGAACATCACGATCAACACGACCGCAAGGATCATCAGCAGAAAGAACGGCAAGGCCATTCGGGCAACACTAAAGATATTGTGGCCGGTCATACCCTGCAGAACAAACAGGTTAAACCCGACCGGCGGCGTGATCTGGCTCATTTCCACGACCAGCACCAGGTAAATGCCGAACCAGATCAGATCGAGGCCAGCCTGTTCAACCATAGGCAAGATCACGGAAGTGGTCAGCACCACGACCGAAATTCCATCCAGAAAACACCCCAGAACGACGAAGAACAGCGTCAACGCGACAAGCAATTCCAGTGGCGACAGGCCCATATCACCAATCCAGCCTGCAAGTTCACGCGGGATCCCGGTATAGCCCATCGCAACGGTGAGGAACGCCGCTCCAGCCAGGATGAAGGCGATCATGCAGGAGGTCCGGGTTGCGCCCATCAACGCGTCGACAAAGCTTTGCCGTGACAAGGTGCCCGAGACTTGGGACAGCAAAAGCGAGAGGACCACGCCAATGGCGGCGGCCTCCGTCGGAGAGGCCAGCCCGGCGTAAATCGAACCGATGACACCCGCGATCAGGGCAATCACCGGAAACAGGCGCCTTGTCGCTTTGATCCGCTCCCAAACCGGAACGGTTTCTTCCCATGCCGGCATTTTCGGCCGGTTCAGAGACGCCCAGACCGCGACATAACCCATGAACAGAACACAAAGCATGGCACCAGGCAGAACCCCGGCCATGAACAGGCGGGCGATCGACTGCTCGGTCGCCGCACCGTAAACGATCAGGATAATAGAAGGCGGGATCAGGAGCCCGAGCGTTCCGGAGCCGGCCAGCGTGCCGATCGCAATCCGTTCATCATAACCGCGCGTGCGCAGTTCCGGCAGGGACATCCGGCCAATGGTGGCTGTAGTGGCCGCCGAGGATCCGGAAACGGCGGCAAAGATCCCGCAGCCGAGGATGTTCACATGAAGCAACCGCCCCGGCAGATTGCGCATCCAGGGCGACAACCCGGCGAACATGTCCTCCGACAAGCGCGAGCGGAACAGGATCTCCCCCATCCAGATGAACATCGGCAATGCGGTGAGGTCCCAGGAATTGGCAGCCCCCCAGACGGTCGTCGCCATCACCGGACCCGCAGGCGCGGATACCAGAAACATCATGGCGGCTAGAGCAACAGAAAACAGGGCGACGGCCACCCAGATACCGGTGGCAAGGGCCGCCAACAAACCTAGGCCGAGTAAAAACGAAACAAGAGACAGGTCCATCATTCCGTCCCCTCGATCGGATCATCTGCGTGGCTTGCCGGATTGAAACTGGGCCCTCTTGCGGTCAATGCGCCAATGAGGTCATCAAGAAGCGCGACGGCAAACACACCAAGACCAAAGGTCATAACGGCCTGCGGAATAACGAGAGGGATCGGGACGATGCCGAAGGAGACTTCGTCATAAATCCAGCTGTCGCGGGCAAGCATGGCTGCATGCCAGGTGAAAAAACCGGCAAGCCCGAGCGCAACTGCAATGCTCCAGATGTCAAGCAGTCTGGCTAGCCAATTCGGGACCACGTGAAGGACAATCGAAACCCGAATATGATCGCCCCGGCGCAAGGTGCCGCCAAGAGCCAGAAAAGACGCGCCCACCAATAGAAAGCCTGCGATTTCGGCAAGCGAAGGCACCAGAAGTCCGAGCGGTTCGAAACCGAGCATGGACCGGGCGCCATCGATCAGCCGGCCACCAACCTGAGCAACAACAAGCAATGCGATCGCGACGAGGCAGGCGGCCGCCAATCCCGTGGCCACGCGGTAAAGGGTGTCGAGGGCCAAACGCATCGGCCAACCTCACAAGCAAGAAGAAAAAACAAGGCCGGCGGAAGGGTCCCGCCGGCTGCAGCCACCGGAATTCAGTTCTGGTAGGCCTCGACAATTGCAGCGCCATCATCGCCGGCACTCTCCTGCCACTCGCCAACCATGGCGGCGCCGATTTCCCGGAGCGAACCCTGAAGCACATCGGACGGTGCGGACACCTTGATGCCGTTATCGATAAGAACCTTCGTTTTTGCAGCCGTTTCTGCCTTTGAAGCCTCCCAGCCCCGGGTTTCGGCCGCTCCGGCGGCTTCCAAAATCGCAGCCTTTTCTGCATCGCTCAGACGGTCGAACGCACGCTTGTTCACGATGACCATGTTCTTCGGCAACCAGGCCTGCGTGTCGTAATAATGTGTCAGGAAGTCCCAGGCCTTGGAATTGGCCCCCGTGGATGGCGACGTGATCATGGCTTCCACACGGCCCGTAGAGAAGGCGGTTGGCAGGTCCGGCACTTCGACCTGTGTCGGAACAGCACCGGCGAGTTGCACCAGACGTTCGGTAGAAGCATTGTACGCCCGCATCTTCAGGCCCCTCAGATCATCGATGCTGTCAATATCCTGCTTGGCGTAGATGCCCTGTGGCGGCCAAGGCACGGCATAAAGCAATTGCAAACCCTGTTCGCCCAGTTTTTCCTGCAGCGCCGGTTTCGAGGCCTGGTAAAGATCCCATGCAGCATCATAGGAATCCGCCATAAATGGAACCGAGTCGACACCGAAAACCGGATCCTCATTGGACAGGCGCGAGATCAACACTTCCCCGATCGGCGCAAGCCCCTTGCGGACCGAGTTCTTTATTTCCGGATGCTTGAACAGCGAGCCCGCCGAATGAACCTGAATGGTCAACGAGCCGTCCGTTCCGGCACTCACATCTTGTGCGAATTCTGCGATGTTCTGGGTATGAAAATTGCTGTCACCATATGGCGTGGGCATGTCCCACTTGGTCTGGGCCCCAGCAGACGCGAGGCTTGCAAACGTGAACACGGCGGCAATGGCAAATCCGCTACCAGCTTTTTTAAAACGGCGTGACTGCAGCATGACGTTCTCCTCTTGGAAGTGGGACTTTGTCCTCGTTTTCCGTCCATTCAAACTCACCAACCAGCATTTGCGGAAGGAAGCTGAACGGAACCAGAGATAACGCTATCGTCAAACTTTCAATATATCAATATTTTATTGATATAATTTCAATATATCGCAAACATCAATTTTTCACCGATTGGCGAAAACATGTAGCAGCTGGCTCAGATGCCCTTTTCAAATGACTTGTCCGGCATCACGAACATGATGGGTAAAACAATCACGGCAAGAAGCATCAAGTAGAGCGCAGGGAAAGCCTGCCATCCTGTCAAGCTCATGAAATAGGTCATGAGCAAGGGAACCGTTCCGCCGAAGACACCAGCAGGAATCGTGTACCCAAGCGAGAACCCCGTGACACGGTCTGACTTCGGAAACTGGCTGATCAAGACGGGAATGCTCGATGCCAGTTGAGAGGCTGCAATGGCGGCAAGACCGACTTGTCCGGCAAGCTGCCCCCAAAACACCGGCTGGGAGAGAAGAAGAAAAATCGGGATTGCCAGCAGCAACTGTGCGCCAGCCCCAAACAGCAAGACCCGTTTCCGGCCAATTGCATCCGCCACACGTGCGAACACCAGAACAAGAACAATGAAGATGCCGAGTGACACTGTATTGATTGTGGATGCAGCCTCCGTCGATTGCCCCACGAAATGAACCAGATAGGTGTTTATGAAGACCGCCACCATGTAGAAAGTGACACTGATGAGGCAATTGCATGCCAGAACAATCAGCAGTCCCTTTTTGTGGTGCAAGAACACGGCCTTGATCGGGACAGGGCGCTCGTGCCCGGCATGCCTGTTTTTCCCCTGCCCGCCCTTTTCCTCAAGACCAGCTCTTAAAAACAAGCAGACAACGGCCAGCAGAACTCCCATGAGAAACGGAATCCGCCACCCCCAAAGAGCCATCTCCTGCGCTGTCACGAACCAGCTCACAACTGCAATGCTGGCAGAGCCCAGCAACATGCCAAAGACAGCACCGGCAATGACCAATCCGGTCCCGAACGCCCGGTTCCTGGGCGGCACGTTTTCGTACAGGAAAACGGCCGAGGATGGCAGTTCCCCGCCCACGGCAAGGCCCTGACCAAGCCTGAGCACAATCAGGGCCAGAGGCGCCCAGAACCCGATGCTGTCGTAATTCGGGAGCAAGCCGATCAAAACGGTTGTGACAGCCATCAGCAGGATCGAATAGATCATCGCAATCCGCCGGCCCGCCAGATCGGCCACATGGCCGAGCAGCCAGCCGCCAATCGGCCGCATCAGATACCCAACGGCAAACACACCAAATGCACTCAAGAGGTTGGCGATAGGGTCTTTGCTGGGAAAAAACTGGTCGGCGATGACGGGAACGAGATAGGCATAGACCGCAAAATCATACCATTCCAGAGTGTTACCGGCAGCCCCCGCAACAAGCTGGCGCCGTCCTGTACCGGTGTCCTGCATGCTGCTCATCCTTCAAGCTCGACCCGCAGGTCGTTTCGCCTGTTCCCGCAAAACGCGTTTTCTTGACGAACACATGGGCATCCGGACCAATAACTACACTATGGCCATATATTCTTTCACGGTTAAAAAAGTGCAATTCGTGATGCTTTTGCCATTGCGAATCAATGCATTCAGCTTGTGCTACATCAGCGCGTTTTGAACATTTCACGAGATAACCCATCTTCAGATATGAACCTGCCGGAAGGCTCTTCCAGGCAAAAGCCGGTGGGCAGATTTGTCCTTCAGGCAGCTTCAAAACTTTTCATCGACAATTTACCAACATTTTGCATATATAAAATTTGTAAATGTTGAAATGGAAACGCAAGGACAGGCATCATGACGGCGAAGTGGGATTTCTGGGTCGACCGGGGCGGCACCTTTACAGACATCGTCGGCCGGGCACCGGACGGAACCATTCATCCGCACAAGGTCCTGTCGGAAAACCCGGAAGCCTACCGCGATGCCGCCATCCAGGGCATCCGGGAGCTGATGGGTGTGGCAAACGGCGCGCCGATCCCGGCGGACGAGATTGCCACCGTCAAGATGGGCACCACGGTCGCCACCAATGCGCTTCTGGAGCGCAAGGGCGAGCGGACGGCGCTGTTCATCACCAGGGGGTTCCGCGACGGGCTTGAAATCGGCTATCAGGCGCGGCCCGACATCTTCGCCAAGGAGATCATCAAGCCGGAATTGCTCTATGAAGCCGTGCATGAAATCTCCGAGCGCGTGCGCGCCGACGGTACGCTTGAAACCGCGCTTGATGCCGATGATGCCCGTAACAAGATGCAGGCAGCCTACGAGGACGGCATCCGTTCCATCGCCATCGTCTTGATGCATGCCTATGCCTTTCCGGCTCATGAACAGGCCCTCAAGGCCATTGCGGAAGAGATCGGCTTTCCGCAGATTTCGGTCTCGCACGAAGTGTCGCCACTCATGAAACTGGTCGGCCGGGGCGACACCACAGTGGTCGATGCCTACCTCTCGCCGATCCTGCGCCGCTATGTCGAACAGGTCGAGGGGGAACTCGGCGAAGGCCCGCGCCTGATGTTCATGCAGTCCTCCGGCGGACTGACGGCAGCCAATCTGTTTCAGGGCAAGGATGCGATCCTGTCCGGCCCGGCAGGCGGTGTCGTCGGTGCGGTGCAGACCTCCAAAATGGCAGGTTTCGGCCAGATCATCGGTTTCGACATGGGCGGCACTTCCACCGATGTGTGCCATTTCGATGGTGAATACGAGCGTGCTTTCGAAACCGAAGTCGCGGGCGTGCGCATGCGCGCACCGATGATGATGATCCACACGGTTGCAGCGGGGGGCGGCTCGATCCTGCATTACAAGGACGGACGCTTTCAGGTTGGCCCGGATTCCGCCGGTGCCAACCCGGGACCGGCCTGTTACCGCCGGGGCGGCCCGCTGACCGTGACCGACGCCAACCTGATGACCGGGAAACTCGCCCCGGAATTCTTCCCGAAGATCTTCGGCCCCAACCGGGACGAGCCGCTTGACGGCGATGTCGTGCGCGGGAAATTCGAACAGCTCGCAGCAGAGATCGGCGACGGCCGCAGCCCGGAAGAAGTGGCTGACGGCTTTCTTAGGATTGCGGTCGAAAACATGGCCAATGCGATCAAGAAGATCTCGGTTCAGCGCGGCTATGATGTCACCGAATATGCCCTGACCTGCTTTGGTGGTGCGGGTGGTCAGGCCGGTTGCCGGGTGGCGGACAGTCTCGGCATGAAAACCGTGATCCTGCATCCCTTCTCCGGCATCCTGTCCGCCTATGGCATGGGCCTTGCCGATATCCGCGCCGACCGCCAGAAGGCCGTGGTCAAGACGCTGGACGAGACCCTGATGCCGGAACTTGCCGCCTTGCGGGACGAACTCGCCGCGGTCACCGAGGCCGAACTTGAAAAACAGGGCATCGACGCAAAGGATCGCTCGACAAAAGCCACGGCGCATTTGCGCTATGACGGCACCGACACGCCCTTGCCGGTCGCTTTGGGTGATGTCACGGAGATGCGTACCGCATTCGAAGACGCCCACCGCAAGCAATTCGGCTTCGCCTATGAAAGCAAACCGATGGTGGTCGAGGCGCTGGAGGTCGAAACCTTCGGCGGCGGGGCCGGACTTTCGGAACAAAACCGCACCCTGATCCGGATCGAGGCCGAAGCCGCCAAGACGACGGACATGTTCTCGGACGGAACCTGGCACACCGCCAACATCTTCAAGCGTGAAGCTTTGCGCCCGGGCATGAAGGTGACCGGCCCCGCCCTGATCATCGAACCCCATGCCACCATTGTGGTCGAGGACGGCTGGCAGGCGGAAATCAACGCCAAGGACCATGTGATCCTGAACCGCATCGTCGAGCTGAAGCGCACGGACGCCATAGGCACACATGCCGATCCGGTGATGCTTGAAGTGTTCAACAACCTGTTCATGTCGATCGCCGAACAGATGGGCGTGACCCTCCAGAACACGGCCTACTCGGTCAATATCAAGGAACGGCTCGATTTTTCCTGCGCCGTCTTCAACGCCGACGGGGCTCTGGTCGCCAATGCGCCACACATGCCGGTGCATCTGGGCTCGATGGACCGGTCGGTCGAGACCGTCATCAAGCTGAACGAAGGCAAGATCAAACCGGGCGATGTCTTTGCCCTGAACGCACCCTACAACGGCGGCACGCATCTTCCCGACATCACCGTCGTCTCGCCGGTCTTCGACGATGACGGCAAGGACATCCTGTTCTGGGCCGCGTCCCGCGGGCACCATGCGGATGTTGGCGGCTCGGCTCCCGGTTCCATGACCCCGCGCGCCACAAATGTGGACGAGGAAGGGGTTCTGTTCGACAACTTCAAGATCGTCGATCAGGGCCGGTTCCGCGAAGAAGAGCTGGTCAGGGTCCTGACCGATCACCCCTACCCGGCCCGCAATCCGCATCAGAATGTCGCCGATCTGTCCGCCCAGATCGCCGCCAACGAAAAGGGCATTCAGGAACTGCGCAAGATGGTCGGCCATTTCGGTCTGGATGTCGTCCAGGCCTATATGGGCCATGTGCAGGACAATGCGGAAGAAAGCGTGCGCCGGGTGATCGAGGCGCTGAAAGATAGCGAGTACGCATACCCGACCGACCAGGGCTCCCTGATCAAGGTGAAGATCACGGTCGACAAGGACAAGCGCGAGGCGACTGTCGATTTCACCGGCACGTCTCCGGTCAGCCCGAACAATTTCAACGCCCCCGAACCGGTCACCCGGGCAGCGGTCCTTTATTGCTTCCGGGTGATGGTGGAAGGCGACATTCCGATGAATGCCGGCTGCCTGAAACCGATCAACATCATCATTCCCGACGGTTGCATGTTGCGGCCGTCCTATCCGGCGGCGGTCGTTGCCGGAAACGTGGAAACCTCGCAGCATGTCACCAACGCGCTGTTTGCCGCGCTTGGCGGCATGGCAAACGCGCAAGGGTCGATGAACAACCTGACCTTCGGCAACGAGACCTACCAGTATTACGAGACGATCTGTTCCGGCTCACCGGCAGGACCCGGGTTCAACGGCACGGACGGGGTGCATACCCACATGACCAACTCGCGCCTGACCGACCCGGAAGTGCTGGAGTTCCGTTTCCCGATCCTTCTGGAGGATTTTCATATCCGCAAAGGCTCGGGCGGTACGGGCAAGTGGCAGGCAGGCGACGGCACAAAGCGCACCCTGCGGTTTCTGGAAAGGATGGACTGCGCAATTCTGGGTTCGCACCGGAAAGTCACGCCCAAGGGCATGGCGGGGGGCGCGGACGGTTCGGTAGGGCGCACGGAAGTCCGCCGCCTTGATGGCTCCACGGACGTCCTTGAGGGCTGTGATCAAACGGTTCTGGAAGCAGGTGAAGCCGTCACGGTGATCACGCCCACCGCAGGTGGCTGGGGTGCCGCGTAAACCCGGCTGCGGATCAATTCAAAGGCGCGGACAAGGCAGCACCTTGTCCGCAATGCACTGGTCCACGGTTCCGTCTGCGTCCGGGTCTGAGTCTGAGTCTGGCGTGTTGTACCAACTCTTCCGCTCAACCCATCCCAACCCGATATACGCCAGCCTCAAGATATCGGCCTGATACCGTGCACTTGCAAAATACCGGTCGGAAGAAACCAGTTTTTCGACCGGTGTCTGCCAGACGGCCAAGGAACAGGCGCGCGCCCACGTTTCCTTGTTCGGCCAACTGATGCAGCAAAGGCATGGCAACTTCATCGTTGTCCGGGAGCCAGGCCTGGAGCGCAATTTCGAGCGCAGTGTCTTGCTCAGACCGCGCATGAGCGGAAAAGAGCCGGCCCAAAATGCAAGCAGGAACAAGCAAGCCGCCAATCCCAAAAACCGAATCCGCATGCCCCCTCAAAAAGACCCCACGCCACATCTCTAGATGGCGAGTGATTTGTGTTCAATGCGAACTGGTCCCGGGATGACATGTCATGTGCATAACAACAGAAAGCCATTCGGCATGTTCTCTTCTCAATTCGAAACCAAACTCACTCCAAATAGAAAATAATAGTAATTATCTGAAATATAACCAATACAAATAATTATATTACATGATTTTAATTGCGATTTTCGCTATTGTAAAGCAGTCTAAATAATTATCGCAAATATTGTTTTGAAAATTGCGCGAATTAAGCCAATAATAACCTTCTCACCCAAAACTTGGGCATCTTTCTTTTAAATTCTCCGGGAGCAACCTGCTCCTAAACTTCATTTTCTACACTCCGTCACTGGAGACACCTGATGTTGAAAACAGCTTCATCTCAAAAAGGATTGTCGATCTCCGGAAAACTCATGGTCATGGTAGCCGGCTTGAGCCTTGCCACCGCCCTTGTTGCAGCCGTCGGCATTGTCCAGATGCAATCCATCGGGGAAGAATTGACATCGATTGCCGAAAAAGACCTTCCGCTGACCGAAACAGTAACGCAGGTGACAAATCATCAGCTGGAACAGGCCATACTCGTAGAGCGCTTGCTTCGTCTGGCAAACATCAATGGAACCCGTCACGGGGAAACCTTGACCGACGTGATCAGCCGCCTCAAGTCCTTGGGCGCTCAGGTGGAGCAGGAACTTCGTGAAGGCGAGGCCTTGGCCAGAACAACGCTTGCACGCGCCGCAAACGAGGAAGAAGCGACCGAATTCCGGTCCGTGCTCGGCCAACTCACCCAGATCGAACAGGAATATGCAACCTATTCGGGCCATATAGCCGAGGTCGTCGGCCGGATTGAAGCCGGACAGACAGACGAAGCATCGGCCCTGGCCAGCGGGATTGAAGCCGAGCAGGAAAAGCTCGACACCGAGTTGATCGCACTTACACACGAGCTTGAGCAGTTCACCCTATCCGCTGCGCAAAAAGCGAAAGCGCACGAGGAAGCCGCACTGCTTCAGCTCATCGCCATTTCCGTTGCCGCATTCTTCCTCGGCCTGACGATTTCTTTCCTTTTCTCGCGATACAAGATTGCACTCCCGCTGCGTGATTTGACCCACGCCCTCAAGGAGCTGGCATCAGGCAACACCGGTGTTACACTGTCGATCATTTCCACAGACGAAATCGGCCAGGTCGCTGCCGCCTATGAGACTTTCCGAAGCAACACTCTGGAAATGCAGAGATTGCAGGAACAGGCGCGTGAGGAAGAGCGTCGCACCAGCGAGGAAAAACGGGAAGCAACCCTGCGGTTGGCGGATGAACTGGAACGCACTGTCAAAACAGCCTCTGACGGCATTGCGGATGTGGTCAACACGCTTGGGGAAGCTGCAAGCATTCTCGCCCAGAACACCCGTCAAACCAGTCAACGCTCCGGAACGGTGGCGGCAGCCGCGGAGCAAGCATCGGCTGCGGTCCAGACTGTCGCCTCGGCATCGGAACAACTTGCTGCCTCCATCCAGGAAATCAGCCGGCAGGTTTCAGCGGCAAATACGTCTTCCGAAATCACCTCGCAGCAGGCCAAGGCATCGAGCACGACCATTGAGAACCTCAGCACTTCGACCAGTGAGATCAATAATGTCTTGAAACTGATCAGCGATATCGCGAGCCAGACCAACCTTCTGGCACTCAACGCAACCATTGAGGCGGCCCGTGCTGGAGAGGCCGGAAAGGGCTTTGCAGTGGTCGCCTCCGAGGTCAAGGCGCTTGCGGAACAAACCGGCGGGGCAACCGATCACATCGGCGCGCAAATCGGCGCCATGAAGAAAGACGCCACCCTGTCATCGGAGGCCATGCTGCAAGTGATCAAGGCGATTTCGGAGATCGACAGCCAGATTGCGGGGATCGCATCCGCCGTAGAGCAACAAAACGCCGTTACATCGGAGATTGCAAGAAATGCCGCCGAGGTGGCAACGGGCAGCCGCGAGATTTCCCAAAACATATCGGAAGTGAACTCGGCTGCCGAACAATCCTCCGCCCGGCTGAGCGAAGTGCTCGAATCGATCGACACCCTGTCGACACATACCAGTAAGATGCAGAGCCAACTGGACGATTTCCTTATCTCAATCCGCGCCGCCTGACACGTTTGCTTGTGCGTCAACAGATCCGGCCCGGTCTGGTTTTTCCCTTATAGGTCTGGGCACGACCAATGCTTACCTAGGGTCGCAAGGAGCTCCAGGGAGTATTCAGCCATGATAAAACTCATTCCGGACACACCGGACGGCATGCTGGAATTCAAAGTCACCGGCAAAGTCACCGATGCCGACTACGAGACCGTTCTGACACCGGAGATCGAAAGGGCTCTGGAAACCCATGACCGAATCAGGGTGCTGGTCCAGTTCGGCCCCGGATTCGAGGGCTACACGTTCAGTGCCGCCTGGGACGACACAAAACTGGGCCTGCGCCACTGGTCGGGTTTTGAACGGTGTGCAGTCGTTTCAGACGTTGACTGGGTCAAGATGGTTGTAAAGGGCGTCTCATTCGCGATGCCTTGCCCGATCCGCTGTTTCGACCTCGACGCGCATGACGATGCCCGGCGCTGGCTGTTTGAGTCGCTTGGCACCATTCATGTCGATGATGAAGGTGACGGGGTCGTGCACGTGAAACTGATCGGCAAGCTGGAACCGGGCGCCTATGACAATGCCACCGGCGATCTGGATGCGCTGATTGCCAAGTACGGCCATATCCGGTTGCTTCTGGACCTGCGCGAGTTCGACGGATGGCAAGGACTTGGCGCCCTCACCTCACATCTGTCGCTTGTCCGCGAACACCGGCGCGCCCCGACAAGGGTCGCCATTGTCGGGGATGAAGCCTGGATGGATCTGGCCCGCCGGGTGTTTTCCGTGTTCACCGATGCCGAAACCCGTTTCTTTGCCGGTGACGGCTTCGACGATCCCGAAGCCTGGGTGAGAGCCTGACAGCTGCCGCCCTGATCTCGACTTCAGGCCCGGGCCGCACGCGCCTTTGTCGCAAGCTTCACCAACACGCTCCGCAAGTCCCCGGGGTTGAGAGCCGGTGTATCAAACCACACCCTGACGACCGCATCTCCGGCCGTCAGATCGATACCTTCCGGATCAAGTGTCGCAAGCCGCCAGCCGGCCGGGCCACCACCTCCCAGAACTTCGGCATAGAGACGGACCGCGTCCGCATGGTCTTCATTCATATGCGCAACCGCACCTTCCTCGAAGGCTGCAAAACCGGGCATGTCATCAAGTACGGCCAGAAGGTCTGACCGTTCCAGCTCGAACGCCTTTCCGAACCCGGCATTGAGGCTGGCGCGGTCGATCTCGAGACGAAAAAAGGAAAAATCCCCGAAATCGGCATAAAGGGACGCCTTGGGATGGCGGGCAAGATACCGGCGGCGAATACGTGTGTGGTCTTCCGTTTCCCGTTCTGTCCGGTTTGCCCTTGCAAAAACCGTGATGCGCGGATGGGCCAGCGGATCGCCCTTGCCCGGTTCGCCGAGCAGGATGGAACAGCGGCTGTCCGCCATGATTGCGGACGTGTGCCCGGACAGGGTCGACGCCAGGATCACGGGTGTGCCGTCGAGATCGGTCGCAACCGCCACGCGGCTGGCAAGCGGATGGCCGGTTGCCGCTTCAAGGGCGGCCAGCGCCCCGAAGCGGGCTGAACGGATCAGGCCCCTGGCCTGCCGCCGGGCCGTATCGTCGGTAGCGCGAAGAACGTCCTTTTTGGGGCCTGATGCCCCGGTTTCAGAAGACATGCGTGTCTTTCCCGTGTCTTGAAAGCGCGCGCCCGGCGCCAGTCATATCGCATACCCAAACGCTTAGACGGAGTATGCGTCTCTCCCCGCCCCGCCTTGATAGCGCAGTCCGGGCCTGCCTGAAAAGCGCCACAAGCCTGAACGCCAGATGAACGGCGATCTCAGAACCCGTTCAGCCGTCCTCCGCCATATTGGTCTCATCAACGAAGGACGGGCGATCAGCGCGCCGCTTCGAACAGGAAATTCGGACGAAGGTCCAGTGGAGAGTTTGACAGATGACACCGACCATGAAGCGCATTTTCGCAGTCGCCTTGAGCGGCGCCCTGTTGCTCCCGGCCGTGCAAGCCGCCGAGGCCGGTCCGCGTGACGGCCCGCGGGAAGGCTGGTACTATTACGAGGGCCCGCACAAGCCCAACAAGCACCGCAGGCACAACAAGCACCACAACAAACGGAAAAACAACGATGTCGGCGCTGCCGTTGCAGCCGGCGTGATCGGCCTTGCCGCCGGTGCAATCATTGCCGGTGCCGCAAGCAAGCCCGCCTACGCCGCGCCGCCGGCAACCGCCTATTACCCGCCGGCCCCGGCCCCTGCTCCGGGCTACGTACAGGGTCCTGCCGGCTATCAGCCCTGGAGCCCGGCCTGGTACCAGTACTGCTCGTCCAAATACCGCTCGTTCAATCCCAACACCGGCACGTATACGACCTATCGCGGCGTGCAACGCTTCTGCCAATAACCTCCCACGCATGGGTTAGCGGGCAAGAGGCCAGCCAAACTGGCCACCTGCCCGGAACTCAGACCGCGCAACTAGCAAAGCCCGGCCTGCACGCCGGGCTTCTTTTTGTGCTTGTGCTGCCGGCGGATGCTCAGTCGGCCATGGTTTCGATCGAGGCAAAGCCCTCCGGCTCCTTGCCCTCATCAAACGGCGTTGCCACCTCGATCATCCTGTCCGGATAAAACCCGTTGAAATGGGTTCTCAGGGACAGGCTGTAGGCGCCGATATGGCCGATTTCGATCCAGTCTCCGGTATCAATGGTTTCGGGCAGCCAAAACGGCCGGGACAGGATGTCGACACTGTCGCAGGTCGCCCCGCAGACCTTGAAAGGTACAATTCTGTCTGCCTTGCCGGACCGGGTCTTGCGGGCGGGGTCGGGAATGAACCGGGCGGGCAGCGTGATCTTGCCGGTCCAGCTGTCGGAGAGCGACGCCCAGATGCCGTCATTGATGTAAAGCCGCTTTCCCTTTTTCAGGAGCACGCGCACAATCAGGGAAAAGCAGCGCGCAACGATCACCCGCCCCGGCTCCGCGACCAGCGGCAGATCGTCAAATCCCCAATCCTTGATGTCGCGCCCAACCTGCCCCATCAGGTCGGGAAGCGTCGGCATATCGGGAACCTTCCGGCGCGGGTCGTGACCGTAGACTGCCGGAAATCCGCCGCCTATGTCCAGTTCGACGAGCGGCACTCCGGCACGGGCACGGATCCAGTCCGCCGAAGCGAGCGCGCGTTCATAGGTTTCAGCCTCCTCGACCTGGCTGCCGACGTGGAAACACAGGCCGCACTTGAAGCCGATCCGGTGAATGCGTTGCAACAGCTCGACCGCATGGCCGGGAGCTGCGCCGAATTTTTTCGACAACTCGTAGGCGGCATGCCCCTTGGTGGCGATCCGGACAAAAAGGGAGATCGTGCCGGGATCGATATCGAGCGCACGCACGATGCGCAGGATCTTGGCGACTTCATCCTCATGATCCAGGGAGAGCGTGCGAATGCCATAGGTCTCCAGCGCCAGACGAATGTCCGACTGCGCCTTGATCGGATGCATATAGAGCATTTCAGCACCCGGTGCGGCCTTGCGCACTGCCGCGAATTCGGCGGGCGATGCCACATCGAAACAGTCAATCCCGGCCTTGGCCAGCGTGTTCAGGACAATCGGTTCGCCATTGGCCTTGACCGCATAGGCCGTTTTCCCGGGAAACAGTTTCTTGAAAGCAAGCGCGTCCTCCTTGAGCACATGCGGGCGAAAACAGTAAACCGGTTGGTCCGGACGAAGGGAAAGTGCGGCGTCAACCGCCGTCGCAAATTGCTCCATTTAGGCCTCTGTCATGGGGTCTGCAGCTCACCGGAGTGGATCAAGCCAAGGCGTCCTTTGCAAGACCGGATTCCAAAAAAGCTCTACTGGCAAATAAGATAGCTGCAATCGCGGCCGTGACAGCCTGTGTCGACATGAAAATGGGAGCGGTGGTTGGGGTCCGCGTCCGGCCCCAGAACCGTGGTGAAGCGTTTGCAGGCTGCCTTGTGAAGCGACAACAGGAATTTCCCCTCCGGTGAACGCGTGCCCCAATGCTTCTCCACACTGATCTGGCGCCCGTCGGCGCCCTGAGATGTGGTGATGTCCAGGGCCGTGCCAAGGGCATGTTCGGAAAGTTTGCCATCCGGTCGATTGTTCCGGCGGCGCAAACATATCCCGGCCCGGTGGACAGCACTGTTATCGCAGTCTTCAGATGCTTTTGCGCCAGGACCTGCATGTCTGTGCTGATCCAGGGCAACAGCCTTTGCGCAAAGGCACAGGAAACCTTGACCTCTGTCCGGAAGCTGACGGGAGCCCGGTCCGTTGCAACCGACTGAAGCAAGACCGGATTTTCAATTCCGCATCCGCCTTTGCCTTCGATAGCGCCGATCTCCCGGACCGTGGCGGCATCGAGATCGCAATGCACCAGCGGGAACGGTTCTTGTCTGGCGGCAGGTTGTGGCACAGGATCCGGCTTTGGAACAGGTGCCAAGCGCGTTCGGTCATCGGGCAAATTCTTTTGATCGGCCTCTTGCGAGGGTTTGGAAACGGGCACCGGAACCGGTTGAGCCATCACCGGCCCGGAGACCCATATCAACCCGGCTGCAAGGAGCCGAAGGATCATATTCTGGCGCATGAGACCATCTTGAAAGAAACCGCCATGTCATTGCCCGTGCCGAGCTGATAAACAATCATGCGACTCAGGCTTTCACTCAAACATGACAAAACACTGGCAAGGACAGGCATCCTCAACATGACCCTCGAACTTTATTCAGCCTACGTTGTGGCGACACTGATTGTGCTGGCCATTCCGGGTCCGACCATCATGCTCGTGGTAAGCTATGCCCTGTCGCAAGGCCGCAAATCGGCAACGGCAAGCGTTCTGGGTGTCGGGCTTGGTGATGCACTGGCGGCAACGGTCTCGCTGATGGGGCTGGGAGCGATCCTTGCAACCTCGGCGCTCGCCTTCACCATCCTGAAGTGGATTGGCGCGGCCTATCTTCTCTGGCTGGGCCTCAAGATGTGGCGCGCAAGAGCAAACGCTCTGGAGCCGTCTGCCATGCCGGATACTCCGGCCAAGACGATTTTTCTCAATGCATTTGTGGTGACAGCCCTTAATCCGAAGGGCATTGTCTTCTTCATGGCGTTTCTGCCGCTGTTCATCGCACCGGATGCCGCCATCGTGCCGCAGCTATTTCTTCTAGGCGCAACTTTTGTCGTCCTGGGGGTCCTCAACGCGGCTGTCTATGCTCTGGCCGCAAGCGCTCTTGGCGCGCGCTTGCGCAGTCCGGCCATGATCAAGATCATCAATCGCGTCGGCGGCAGTTTCCTGATCGGCGCAGCCCTCATGACGGCAAAACTGCAGCGCGCAGCGAGCTGAGGTAAAGACGGCACCGTCCTTTGGCGGCTGGTATTACAACCTTAGGTGAGGCGTTTTATTTTATCGGCAAGACGCCTCAATTCCAGCCAACCGTCACAGTTGCGCCACATCCAAACCACCCGCAGACCGACATTTCGCAAATTTAACGGCAATCGGTAAGCCTCTGAAAATTTGCGGAAAACGCCGGGAAGATAGGAAAACGTTCCGCATGTGAGTGCGGCGCAGCATCTTTTTCGCTTCGCATGCCTCTGCGTCTTTCGTACACTCGGTCGGTCAACAAAACGATTGGGAGGCCAATATGACCGCGGCGCGAAACCTGAATTTCATCGCCTTTCTGGTCGCATTTGGATTCTTGGCAGGGATCGTTTTCGGCGTGTTTTGACCGGAAAGAGCCGCTCAAGTGAAGAAAACATGACGGCAAACCAGTGTTGGGACAAAAGGTTGCCGTCAAAGAGTTAAAATAGAAAAGCCGCGCTGCAAAAATGGTGCAAGCGCGGCTTTTCTGTCTGCAGATTATACAATCACCGGCTATGCGGCGACAGCCTTTTCGATTTCAGCGAGAGCCTGACCGGTCTTGTCACCCTCAATCATGAGTTGATCTGCCGCAATCACGGTGACATCGGTGATGCCGATGAAGCCGAGGAAATGCTTGATGTAGCTTGAGGCGAAATCGATCTCCGACCCGATCCTCGTGCCACCGGATGCGAGCAGGACATAGGCCTTCTTACCTTCAAGAAGTCCGACGGGACCGTTTTCCGTATAACGAAAGGTCAGACCGGCGCGGCCGACCAGATCCACCCATGCCTTCAGGCTTGCAGGAACCCAAAATTATAGACCGGCACACCGAAGACGATCGTATCGGCTGCCTTCAACTCACCGACCAGTGTGTCGGACAGGGCCAGCTTCAACTTTTGTGCAGGTGACCGGTTCTCGGCAGGCGTGAAGTTCGCGCCGACCCACTCCCCGTCCAGAAACGGCAACCCGCCGGAAACGTCGCGTGTGAGAACCTCTAAAGCGGGTTCCTGCTTCAGCAGCCGCGAGACAAGCTCATCGGACAGATGGCGTGTGACCGACCCGTCCTTGCGGGCAGAAGCATTGATCTTCAGGATGGTTCGGGAAGTTGCGGACATGTTTCAGGTCTCCGTTCAGCGGCCCAAGGCCGTTTGGTCAACTGATTGGGAGATAATTTTGCCTGATGAGCTCCACTAGGCACGAAACAATGAACAGTATGTTCAGGCACAAGGACTTGCGCGCCTTGTTAAGACCTCTGCAAATTGAAGCCAATCGGAACATGCACAATATGACCTTACATCATAGCTGTGGCGATGACGGCATAAGGGATTGATTGTCAAGGGCGCGGAA
>NZ_SMMF01000471.1:0-1206 GCF_009711355.1 Roseibium sp. RKSG952
TCTTCATTTTCGGTTATGGCCTCCAGCAGGTCGGGATCTTCCCCAAGCAATTCAGCTGCATGGCGCAAAGTATAAACATGGGTAAGGGTTGCCATCAGGCGGCCTCGACGGTTTGTTCTGACAGTGGTTTCCAGTTCCACGGCAACAAGTCGGCGAGACGATTCATCTTGTGATCGTGGATGCGGTTCAGCACGTCTGCGAGATAGGCTTGCGGATCCAGGCCGTTCAATTTGGCCGTTTCAATGATTGTCATGGCACGTGCCAGCGTTTCGCCGCCGGTGTCGGCCCCGGCGAACAACCAGTTGCGGCGGCCAACCCCAATCGGACGCATGCCGCGCTCGGCCGGGTTGTTATCAATTCCAACACGCCCGTCTTCCAGAAACAGGGTGAAGGACGCCCATCGGTTCAGGCCATAGCGGAAGGCTTTCGCCAGATCGCTCTTGCCCGGGATCCGGAGGAGCTGTTGTTCGGCCCAGACGCGGAACGCCTCGACCTCGGGCTTGCTCTTTTTTTGGCGCACGCTTCGCCGTATTCCGGCGGATGTGCCATGGATCTCGCGTTCGATATCATAGAGCCTGCCGATCCGTTCAAGCGCTTGCCGTGCGATCGGAGATTTTGCCGTTGTCCAGACATCATGGAAGTCGCGCCGCAGGTGCGCCCAGCAGGCCGCCTCGCGGAACTGCACGGAACCATCGATCCGCGGGGCATAGAGGTCCCGGAACCCGGTATAGGCATCAGCCTGAAGAATGCCGCTGCTGCGGGCCAGATGTTTGCGCGGGTGCTCGCCCTTTCGGTTTGGCGAAAAATAATAGACCGCTCCGGGCGGAGCCGCGCCGGACCATGGCCTTTGATCGCGCAAATAGACCCAGATGCGGCCTTGCTTGACCGCTTTGCCCAGGGCCTGTGTCCTGGCCTTGCGGTCCAGAACCCGGATGGGGGTGTCATCGGCATGGAGCAGGTCACTGGCCATGATGTCGGCCTCGATCAAGGCGGTCAGCGGGCCCAGGGTTTTCATCGCCTTGCCGCACCAGTCCACCATGGTCGTATCGGGAATGTCTGCGCCCAAGCGGTCAAAGACTTCATTCAGACGGTAGAGCGGAACATGATCATCGAATTTCGAGACCAGAATGAAGGCCAGCAGGCTGGGGCCGGCCATGCTGCGCGGGATAGGACGGCTGGGCGCCGGCTCCTGCACCATCTTTTCGC
>NZ_SMMF01000123.1:0-275 GCF_009711355.1 Roseibium sp. RKSG952
TGGGCGCCGGCTCCTGCACCATCTTTTCGCAAACCCGGCAGGACTTCTTCGGCCGCGCAATCTCGATGACCTTCAGCCTTGCCGCGATCATATCGATCAATTCACTGACGTCTTCTCCCACAAGACGCAATTGGCCGCCACACTCCGGGCATGTATCTCCCGGATCAAGCTCCCGGCGTTCCCGGGGGGTATCGTCCGATACTTTCGGGCGGCGCCGTTTCCTGTCCCGCGTCCCGCCCGGGTCTTCTGTCTGCACGTCCTTGCAAGACCCTTGC
>NZ_SMMF01000898.1:0-40139 GCF_009711355.1 Roseibium sp. RKSG952
AGTGGCCCTGAAAAAAGGGGCAGGTCAGGACTGCAAAACCGGCAAGGCGGTCGCGATCAAGATGGCGACCCAGCACGATTTCTCGAAATTGAATCAGATCCGGCGGGAGATTCGCTCCTTGGCGAAGTTGCGGCACCCCGGAATCATTCGCATTCTCGACCACGGCGTCATACATGGCATGCCCTGGTATGCCATGGAGCGGCTTAGTGGCGGCACGCTCAAGACCGTTCTGCGGCGGATCTGGGATGACCGGAAAAAGCCGGTAGGGGAAGGTGTTGCGGCAACCGGAACCACAACGACCCTGGCCGGTACAGATACGACTTGGCCAGCTTTCAACGAGGGCGGGTTCGGCACGGTCGGCCCGGCTCTTGCGCAGGACGATTTCTTTGCCGGATCGCGGGACGCGGCTGCCGGCGGGCTTGGGGAAGTGCTGACCCTTGCGCGCAGCATGAGTGAAACCCTTGCTTATGTTCACGGCATGGGCGTGGTCCACCGGGACCTGAAGCCCGACAATGTTTTTGTGCCGCTGGATGGTTGCCCTGTCCTCGTCGATTTCGGCCTTGTGACCGAAGTGCGCGGGTCGATTGGCCGGGAGGTCATGGACGGCACCGAAATTTTCGGCGGGTCGCCCCACTACATGGCGCCCGAGCAAATTCGCAATGAAACGCTGGATGCCCGCTGCGACCTCTATGCGCTTGGCTGCATCCTTTACGAGCTGGTCACCGGTCTGAAGCCATTCAGCGGCACCCGGGCACAGGTGTTGCACGGCCATCTGGAACGCTGTCCGGTGCGGCCTTCGGATATCGTTTCCGGTGTTCCGCGCCAGCTTGACGAGCTGATCATGTCTCTCCTTGCCAAGCCGCTCGACCAGCGCATCGGCTATGCCGAAAACGTGGCGCATGTTCTTGGCGATCTGGGAGCTGGAAAGCCGGACTGGGCGGCGGCTGTTCCGGGTGCGCAACCTTATCTTTATCGCGCGTCCTTTGTCGGGCGCTCAAAAAGCCGGGCCTTGATTGAGGACAGGTTGCTCAAGGCCCAAAACGGCGCTGGGCAGATTATCGTTCTTGCAGGTGAAAGCGGGGCGGGCAAAACACGGCAAGCATCGGAAATCGCCAGCGCTGCTGCCAAATCCGGGATGACCGTGGTCAGCTGCGAATGTGCAAACGGCGGTGTGGGCGAGGCGCAGGCAAAACCGACAACCCAGCCGTTGTATCCGTTCCTGCGATTGCTTGATCAGGTGGCAGACCGGTGTGTCGAAGGGGGGCAGACCCTTTTTGACCGGCTTCTGGGTCGCCATGCGGCGGCATTGTCGGAATATTCGGCCAGCATCCGGTCTCTTCCATGGATGTCTGTCCAGCCGGATTTGCCGAAGCTGGAAGAAGAGCAGGCCAAGGAACGGCTGTTCGAGGCCTTGCGCCATGTGCTGACGGATTATGCACGTATCCGCCCGCTGCTGCTCATTCTGGATGACCTGCAGTGGGCGGACGGCTTGTCGATCGAATTCGTTCAACGCCTTACCGGGACGGGGCTCGACGGAGTGCCCATGCTGGTTCTCGGGACCATTCGCTCCGAGGAGCGAATGGCCGAGATTGAGGCCATTGCCAAATCCGTAAATGTCACAGAGCTCTCGCTGGAAAAGATGGCTCTCCACGAGGTTGAAAAAATGGCAGCGGGCATGCTGGCGGTTCCGGAACTGCCGCCCGCCTTCGCGAATTTTCTGCAGGAGCGCAGCAGCGGAAACCCGTTCTTCATTGCCGAATACCTGCGGACAGCAGTGGCCGAACAGGTGTTGCAGCGTGACCAGTCCGGCCGCTGGTCTTTCCGGCATCCCGCTCCCGACGACCAAAGCCATTATGAGACGCTGCCGGTTCCCGGCACTTTGCGCGATCTGATCGACCTGAGGCTCGGACGCTTGTCCACTGCCGCGCGCCGGTCGGTCGATTGTGCCGCACTCATCGGTCGCAGGTATGAGACCGGGATCGTGTCCGCCGTCGAGATGCTTGGTGAGGCGCAAGCCGCTGAAGTCATTGACGAGCTGCTTGAGCGGCAGATCCTCGAAATTGATGACAAGGACGGTTTCCGGTTCCTGCATGACAAGATCCGCGAGGTGGCGGAAGCGTTGCTGCCGCAAGAACGGCGGCGAAACCTGCATGAGAGGATAGCGGCCGCACTCGAGAGGATGAGCCAAGGCGCCGATGAACCCGGGGCGGTCTCCGCCCGGCTTGGTCATCACTGGGCGTGTGCCGAATTTCCCGGCAAGGCAGCACGGTGTTTCCGGCAAGCAGCAAGTCATGCGCGCCGCCTTCATGCCGTCGATGAAGCTGTTCAACTCAGCCGGTCGGCTCTGGCGCAGATGGAAAAGGCCCGTGAGACACTCCCGGAGCACGGACAGGCCTGGGTGCAGGACATCATATCGGTCAACGAGACGCTGGGCGCATTGTATACGCTCAAGCGGCATCACGAATTGGCACGGGAGGCCCTGCAGGCAGCTTTGGACCACGACCCTGCTGATCCTGTAACCAAAGCCCGCCTGTACAAGTTACAGGCGAAGGCCTTGGAAGCAGAGCATCACCACGAGGCTGCACTGGCAGCTTACGACGTGGCGGAGAAGGTTCTGAAGTCCTGCGATCTCTCGCTGGACGGCTGGCAGGACGAGTATATCGACATCAAGATCGGGCGCGTCTGGACGCATTATTGGGCCGCAAATGCCCAGGATGTCGATCAGGAGTTTGCTGAAACGAGAAGCCTGGTTGAAAATAGCGGCGCCCCCGGCCACCGCTACAAGTTCTATTTGTCGCTGATTTTTCGAAACTTGCGCCGGGACAGGTACCGGATAGATGATGAGAACATCGGACTGGGACGGTCTCTGGTGGAGGCTGCGGTTGAATTGGGGCGGGAGACGGAAATAGCCACCGCCCGCTTCGAGCTTGGCTTTCTGCTTTTGTTTGCCGGAAAACTTGAAGAAGCAAAGCAGGAACTTCTAAAGGCGCTCGAATTGACGAGACGAACCGGCGACACCAGCGGCGAAATACGAACGCTGTGCTATTTTGTCATCCTGCTGAGACGTTTGGGGGACGTAAGCCAAACGGAGACCGAAGCGCGCGTCTTGCTTGATGCGGCAAAGGAAGCCCGCATGATGGATTATGTGGGCGTTGCTCATGCAGCCCTGGGCTGGGTAATGCTCAGGCGGGAGGAAAGTGTTTCGGCGTCGGCGCAAAGCAGGCAGGCGGTGGAGATATGGTCGTCGCTGCCCTTTGACTACGCGATGAAATGGACAGCCGAACTGACCGAATTCAAGATCGCCGTGCTGAGTGGTGATGTCGGCAAGCTGAAAGACTGTTCGCAGGTCTTGTGCCATCCGAAGCAACTCTGGCTTCCCGATGAAATCGACGGAGCCCTGAAGGGCGTCATATCGGCCTGCGAGCAAAGAAATATGGAAGAGACGATGCATTGGGCAAAGGCCGCCGTGTCGGCTGCGGAGGAGCGAGGGTACCTCTGACCGGCAATACGCTTAAAAACCAGGGAAACAGGAGTATGTGAAATGATCCTTGTTGTGGGAGCAACCGGGACGCTCGGGTCCAGCTTGTGTGCGGATTTACTTGCCAACGGGCACGATGTCAGGGCGGTGGTTCGCGAAAGCAGTAAGCCTGAGAGTGTCGCACGGCTTGAGGAACTCGGGGCGCAAACAGTTGTTGCGGACTTGCGGAACCGGAGGTCGATTGTTGCCGCACTCAACGGGGTTCGTGTGGTGGTTTCGACGGCGACGTCCGTTTCCAGCAGCAACGAGTCCAACACGTTCGACACGGTCGACAGGAACGGGCAGCTGGACCTGCTTACGGCCGCCCAGGAACAGGGCGTGGAGCATTTCATATATGTTTCTTTTCCGCCCTTTGAAGGAAACATCCCACTTCAGGAGGCCAAGCGGACAGTCGAGCGCGCTCTGCACGCAGGGAACTTGCCCTATACAGTTTTGCAGGTGCCGTATTTCCAGGAATCGTGGCTGGCGGCACCGCTCGGCGTCAACCCGGAAACCGGGGCCATGCAGACATTTGGTGGCGGATCAGCGCCGATCTCCTGGATTTCGATTGGTGATGTGTGCGCGGCGATCCGCGCCAGCTTGACGAGCCGCGGCGCCCGCAATCGCACCTTGAAGGTGGGCGGGAAGGAAGCGCTCAGCCAGAAGGAGGTCATTGCACGCTGTGAAAAGCTCTCCGGCCGGCAAATCGAGCGCGAGGATACGCCAAAGTCCCAACTGGAGGGCATGGCGTCGTCTTCCGACCCCCTGCTGCAGACATTTTCCGGGCTGATGAAGGTGTGCGGGGATGGAGGCTGCGTTATTGACAATAGCGAAGCGGAAGAGGTCCTGGGTTATCGTCCGCAGCCGATTGATGACTATTTGGCCAAACTGGCAGCGTCGCTTCCATCGGCGTGATCCGCAGCCGCAAGTTCATAAAGGTATTCCTTGGAAAGGGTCTGGAAAAAAGCATGCCGGCTCTTCAGGCCCAGCTTGTGAATATGGCTGTCGAGCTGGTCGGGAATCTCGGTTTTCAGCCTTTCGTTAAAGTACCATTTCAGGAGCGCGTCATTCGACGGGCCTTCGCTGTGTTGATGTTGCGTGTTCGGTGTACGGGCAGGCGCCCGCTTTTTCCGGGTCTGGATTTTTTGGAAAAGAGAGCCGTAAAGGCCGAGGCCGCGGAGAACGTCCGGCACCGAATTCATAATGTCCACCTCAAGAGAGGCATTGATTGTGGTTGTGCGCTGTTCGCGTTTTATCATGGCAATCAGGTCAGCCGGGCCGAGATGCTGGCCGTCCAGCCAGGTCTTGATGTCCTGCCCCTTGAGAAGACCGCGTTTGACAAAAAAGGCGTGGAGTTGCTGGTTGAATGCGTCAGGCTGATCGGGAAGCCTGATGCGGCTGGCTTCCTTCAGTGCCAGCGCGCGGGCTGCAGCCCGGTTGAACACCTGATCATACAGGTCCGGACTTAACCGCAGTTCGTCAAGAAGTTCCCGGCCTGTAACCGACGCGTCCCGGCGCTCACTTTGCCGGATCAGTTTCTCCCATGTATCCGTATGAGCGAAGGAAAATGAAACCTGTCCGGGTTTCAGACAGCGGTCTTGATGTTCGGCCATGGTCTTGAGCATGGCGAGCGCATCTTCGCGTTTCACGTCTACCCGGCCGGATGGCAGCCAGGCCCGAAAGGCTGTCAGGTCACTTGTGGCATACCGATCAGCGAGGGCAGACAGAACAGTTTCATATCTACGCAGGGGAAAATGCAGGGACTTTGCCGTC
Source organism: Roseibium sp. RKSG952 (assembly GCF_009711355.1). Lineage (NCBI taxonomy): Bacteria > Pseudomonadati > Pseudomonadota > Alphaproteobacteria > Hyphomicrobiales > Stappiaceae > Roseibium > Roseibium sp. RKSG952. The sequence goes on from NZ_SMMF01000898.1 coordinate 5,291, forward strand.
CTGACAAATGCGTCCCGGAAGTCCTTGCCAATGACATGATCGCGTTCTGCCTGCTCCAGGGTTGCGCGGATATTGATCATGGCTTCGGACAGGTTGGGATATCCGAGGTCCGCAGGCCCGTGAGCAATCGCGACCTCGTCGTCGTCTTCAAGAATCCCCTCCTGAAAGGCTTCAAATGCCTTTCCCACGCCGATCATGCCGAATGTGGATAGTTCGGCAGCCCGAAGAGCCCCCATGCTGGCGGCTCCGAAAACATGGACGCCGCGGGTGTGGGCCCACAGGATTTCCTTGTGCCACACTGCCGGGACTTGCTCGAAAAAACCGTCGATGATCCCGATGACCTGTGCGCCGCCTTCCACGGCCCGGTAAACATCCCCTTGTGACACAGGCGGACGGTATTCGGCCTTGAGAACGCTTTTTGCTTCGGCAGGCGGCAGGGTTGGCCCGAGAAAAACGATCGTGGACATCGGCCTAAAGGCGTTCCTTGAATGTGTGCGTCAGGGATAGAAAGCGCGCACCGGGGATATATCCGGGCGCATCATGCAAACCTTCCAGGCCCGGGATGACAATGCGCGCCACTTCGATACCCGCAACATGACCTCCAAGGTTGACGGCCACGACTTGTGTCATGCCTGCGGCTTGAAGCGGGGTCAATTCAAGGGCGATGTCATCCTCGAAACGTGGAGTGTCGGAGCTGGGTTCACGGGTGAAGCAGCGTCCGCCCGTTTCGGGCATGGCGAGAATCAGGTTCCTGATCTTGTCGACGCGGACCCGCTGCCTTGAATGCTCGAAAAAATCCCGGTGAGCGTCGTCCCGGGCACCGGAAATATAAGTCAGCCGGGTTTGGGCAGCTTCGGTCAGCGCCCTGAGAAGGGCAACCTCGCGGACCGGGTGGCAGCCGCTTCCGTCACTTGTGTAATACTGGCCAAGGTGGTTTGGCCCGAAGTCGGCGATCGCGCAGGCATAGACCGGGAGACCGATATCTGTCGTGATCGACCAGACGCCGACGGCCTGGCCTGCATCCTGAAGTCTTCCGACAACCTCAAGACAGTCCGGGTCTTCGACACTTGACAGGTCAAGCCGTCTGCTTTCGTCTGCGAATGCGCCTGTGGCCGACCAGAGTGAAAGGGCGTCGCGTTCCACCACCTCGCAGATTCCGTGGCTAACGGCTTCCAGCCAATGATTGCCGCTTGCAAGCCCGTTGGAGCTCATTTGAAAGTGTCCGCTATGACCGGTCAGCGGCAGCGTGTAATTGGTATGAACGACTTCGTATGGCACCCAGACAGGCGCTCCCGAGGTAAGATCTTGACCCTCGCACCATAGCAAGGGCCGGTCAGGATCCAGTGGGGCCTTCTGGACGCGGGGAAGGCGGGCAACATCAAGGACGGTGCCTTCAAGCGCAATTTCGGCAAGGCTTGCCAGACGCAGAGGTAATCTTGCGTTTTCAGCGTGATGGGCCTCGATCGCTTCCATGATCCCGGAAGCCTTTGCAGCCGCCAGATCAAGGCCCTTGCCTTGCGATACCGAAAGCGAGCGGGCATTGGGACGGTAGACCGACACGACCGGCAGGCCGATCGTGTCCAGGCCTGTGATGTTCGCGACACGGGTTATCCCGAAGGATCCCAGCAAGGGTGTGATCCGTTCCAGCGTTTGGTCAGGGGAAACAAGCCGATGCGTGCCCCGTTTATGGTACTTTTCCGTGTCCGTGAGGCTGGGAGTGGTCGACCCGGACAGGTTGTGGCTGTCCGGCGTCTGGTTGCTGTCCGCTGACTGCGGAACCACATTCATTCTTATCCGCCCTTGATGACGTCGATGTTCAAGAGGAAACAGGTTCCCGCAAAGTTATTTGGTGAAAGGTCTTTTGGAGTGTTGCTTTCCCGGGCATTGCTTCCGCCCGGCTGTGATCCGGCCTCGCTATTTTCGTAGTCCGGAATTGAGGCAAGGGCCGCGCCACAGCGTACAAGCTCATCCACCTGGTGATTGGCGTTGATTGGCCACGAAGGCCGCATTTGCCATTCGGTTGCCGGAATGTGGTAGATCCTGTTTTGCCAAATAATTACAATATCTTGGTCGTATGTAACTTTCTCTTGCAAAGTTTCAGACATAATATCCTCTCTTTCGCGGCAATTGCGAATCAATCAAAACAATATTTCAAGTAGCATGAAATGTAGATGTGCAACAGTTTGGTTGCGAAAATCTACTTTTAATTGGTGGTGGATCTTAAACTTAAGGGTGCGTGCTGGGCAATTTTTTGCTATCATGAAGTGTCTTCTGCGGCATTTTAAAGAAGACGGTGCCTCTTGTATTTTATTCCTTTTATCAGTTTCTGGACTTTAAATTATTGTTTTTGCAAGTGGAAACACGGCGGAGTGTATTTGAATGAACCATATGAAACCGCGCGCCAGCTATGATCTGTATTCCCGCGACAGGTTGGTCGATTTGGGGACAGACACGGATGACACCGTTCAGCTTGATCCCGCTGTCCCGGCAAACCGGAACGAGAGTTTTTCGGAAGTGAACGCGATTACCCGCCCTTGCATCGTATTCGTCAATGGGCATGAATCGGGACGCGTTGTCGTGCTCGATGCTCCTACCGTTGAAATCGGCCGCTCGTCGCGCTGCGGGGTTGTCGTGAGTGAGCCAACCGTCAGTCGGCGGCATCTTCTCATGGAGGTTACTCCAGACGGTGTTCAGGTGGTTGACCTGCGTTCGCGGAATGGGGTTTTCGTCAACGGAAAGAAAATCACGCGGGATTGGCTCGCGAGAAATGATCAGGTCCGGATCGGTCCGGAAGTCGTCTTGCGGTTTTCGTATTTTACAGATGCCGAGATTTCGTATCTGACGCACATGTACAAAGCCGCAACGTTTGATTCTCTGACCCTTACATTCAACAGGCAATATTTTAATACCTATCTGGAACGGTATGGCGAGGGCGCTCTTCCGGTCAACGACCTCGCGCTTCTATTGGTGGACATTGATCGCTTCAAGAGCATCAATGACAGGTTCGGGCATGAACTGGGCGATCAGGCGTTGTGCCACGTGGCCAGTATCATTCGATCCACGGTGCGCCCGGAAGATATTGTTTGCCGGTATGGCGGTGAGGAGTTTGCAATCCTCGTGAACAAGAAGCCGGGTGTTGAGGCTGAACATATCGCGGAGCGGGTTCGCCACAACATTTCTGTCAGCGAAATGCGTCAAAGCGGAAGACGGATCCATTTGACCGTCTCGATCGGCGTTGCGTTGATGACAGAAGCGGATGGTTGTCCGAATAATCTGTTCAATCTTGCCGACAAGCGCATGTATTCTGCGAAGAGCCTGGGACGCAATCGCGTTGTCTGCCACAACAGGGCGCAGGATAACACCGAATAAGGGGCGGAGCAGGCCGGGTTCCTCTGGTCCGGGCTTCAGCCTGTCTCCTACAGCGCGGGTTGGCAACTTTTTGGCAACAACTCCCCGGCCTGAATCATCCCGTCATGGACCAGACGGATAGTCTGCAGCGCGTGCCGTCAAAATAATACCGTATGGCCGGGATCCGCTCTTTAGCCGCTATCCACCCGGACCGGCTGCCCGGTTCCAAGTGATTGGGCGGCCGCGTCGGCGAGAAGCTGGGCGCGCAAACCGTCTTCAATGCCGGGCGAGGGGGGCATGCCCTTTGTCAGGCAGTCGACGAAATGGGCGATCTCGGCGGAATAGGCGGCGGCATACCGTTCCAGAAAGAAATGCTGCGCGGGCGCCTTGGCAAAGCCGCTTGCCGTCGCCGCTTCCACCGTGTTTTCCAGATGGTTTTCCGCTCGCAACATGCCCTTTGAGCCATGCACTTCAAGCCGTTGGTCATAGCCGTAAGACGCGCGGCGCGAGTTGGAGATCTGGCAAATCCTGCCGCGCGCCGTGGTGAGTGTTACCGCTGCCGTATCGACATCTCCCGCGTCACCGATCGCCGGGTCGACGAGGGCAGCACCCACCGCAAAGACCTGCACCGGCTCCTCCCCCAGAATGAACCGGGCCATGTCGAGGTCATGGATCATCATGTCGCGGAAAAGGCCGCCAGATGTCTTTATGTAGCTGACCGGGGGCGGGGCAGGGTCCCGGGAGAGGATTGTTACCAGCTCGACGTCTCCAATCTCTCCTGCCACGATCCGGCTGCGGATGTTTGCAAAATTCGGATCGAACCGGCGGTTGAAGGCTGTGAGAAAAGGAACGCCGGCGCTTGTCACGGCGTCGACACACTCCCGGACCCGGTCCGAGGACAAGTCGACCGGCTTTTCGCAGAAAACGGCCTTCCCGGCCTTGGCGGCCCGGTGGATCAGGTCGTAATGGGTCGTGGTCGGTGTGCCGATGATGACCGCATCAATGTCGTCTGCCTTAAGAATGGCATCAATGCTGCGAATGGCTGCGCCGGTTTTTGCCGCCAGCGCCCGGGCAGGATCCTCAAAGGCATCGGCGACGGCCACCAGCCTTGCATCCGGGCACGCCGCAAGCGAACGGGCATGGACCTGCCCGATACGTCCGCATCCCAGCAAACCGAAACCGATCATGATGTGTGTTCTCCGGGTTTGCCGAAAGCCTGCAGGACGGAACGCGCGGCTGTGACCATCGGGTCGTGGGTCTCGGACAGAATGACGACCCGGTCGAACCGGCCCGGATCCCTGTTGACTGCTTCACGAAGGGCCGTTCCGAAGGCCTTGCGCAATTCGGTGCCGATGTTGAACTTGCAGATATGTGACCCGGCCGCCAGCTTCCGGCGCTGCGCCACCGGCACGCCGGACCCGCCATGAATCACGAGCGGGACATCGGTCACGGCCTCGATGGCTTTGATGCGGGCCTCGTCAAGGCCGCCTTCCTTGTTTTCCTGAAGATGCACATTGCCGACGGAAACCGCCATGGCGTCGACGCCGCTTTCCTGCGCGAACCGGCGGGCTTCTTCCGGATCGGTTCCTTGCGACTGGTCCCCTTGGGCGTAGCCGACAAAGCCGATCTCGCCTTCGCAGGAGATCCCGGCGGAATGGGCAAGGTCTGCGATCCGGGCCGTATCGTCGATATTCTGGGCCAGCGGCTTGCGCGATCCGTCATACATCAGCGAGGTGAAGCCGCTGTCGAGTGCTTCCCGGCATTCCTCGAATGTGTAGCCGTGGTCGAGATGTGCGACGACCGGCACACTTGCCTGTTCCGCCAGATACCGGAACATCTTGCCAAGAATCGGCAAGGGCGTGTGCTTGCGGCAGGAGGGGCCGGCCTGCAGGATGACAGGTACGCCTTCGGCTTCGGCGGCTGCCACGTAGGCGCGCATGTCCTCCCAGCCAAGGGTCACCAGACCCGCAATCGCATAGCCGTTTTTCAGTGCCGGCTGGAGCACGTCGGAGAGTGTTGCAAGCGTCATTTGAACTTGGCCACCATGTCCTTGATGCCCGGGATCGTTTCAACCTGATAGGCATGGGTGGGTTGGAAATACTGGACCAGTGAGCGTTGGCTGAGGCCGCCCAGAATGGTGAAATAATACATTTCGTAGCCCGGCATGACCGCGCAGGGGTGATAGCCCTTGTCGATCAGGAATGTGGATCCGTCCATCAGCTGGTAGGCCTCGCCCGGAACACCTTCTTCTCGCTGCAGGATCTGGACCCCTGACCCATGTTTCGGGCGAAACCGGAAATTGTAGGTTTCGTCATGGCGGGTTTCATGGGGCAGGCGATCCGTATCGTGCTTGTGTGCAGGAAAGCCGGACCAACCGCCCTGACCGACCGTAAACAGCTCGCTCACCAGCAGCCGCCCGACCTTGCCATGCTGCTTCTGGCCAAGGATATGCTTGATCTTGCGGTGGGTCTTGGTGTCGTCGGAGCCGTATTGCACCAGATCTATCTCGGGCACGCGGACGTCGAACGGGTCCAGAACCTTGTCATATTTGGCGCCCGCAACAAAGGTTTCGGTTTCCCCGGACGTGCAGATAATCGTCGTCTTGGCGCCTGCCGGAATGTAGACACCTTCCGGTTCGCCATCCCAGACATCGGCACCGCGATTGCCAAGCGCCTCGAAGGTCACACCCTCGACCTCTACCGTGACGGTTCCTGTCGCCGGAACGATACACGTTTCGTAGCCGGGTACCTGATAGGTGAAGGCTTCACCGGCCTTGAGCTTGACGATGTTGAAGTAGTTGAGCGGGACCGTCGGATTGTCTGCGTCCACGATCGGCTTGTTTAGATTGTCATGCGGAGCGATATGCATGGGATGTCCTTTCAGGCCTGTGTCGGGCCGGGATGGGAAGCCAGAAAGGCTTCCAGTTCGGAAGTGTCGGGCATGGCCGGGGCGCAGCCGGGTTTCGCAACCACGATCGAGGCACAGGCAGAGCCGCGCAGAACCGATTGCTCGAGGTCGTGTCCGTCGGCAATCGACGTCATCAGGCCGCTCATGAAGCTGTCGCCTGCACCATTGGGTTTGAGGGCCTCGACCGGATAGATGCCTGTCCTGATTTCCGTGTCCCGGCTGATGGTGATGGCGCCGTTTTCACCCATCTTGTAGATGACAAGTTCAGCGCTGGTGCGGGCGAGTTCGCGTGCCTTTTCAAGTCCCTTGTCGTAGTCACCGGCCATGAAGCCGAACTCGACATCATTGCCGACGATCATGTCGCTTTCGGCAGCTGCCCGGGACAGGACCTCGGCGGCGACTTCGGGCGAGGTCCAGGAATAGGGGCGGTAGTCAACATCGAAAATGATCGGAAGGCCCGCTTCTTTGGCAAGCGCGAAGGCGGTGAAGCTGGCCGAGCACGAAGGCTCTGCGGCAAAGACGGTCCCGGCGGTGATCAGCGCGCCGAACCGGCTGTAATCGACTGCACGCACATCCGCTTCGGTCATCTGGAAATCGGCGGCGCCGTTGCGGTAAATGACATTGCGATGCCCTTCCACCACGGATTCGTAAAAGGCGAGCGAGTTGCGGTATTCGCCGCCGACGCTCAGGACGTGACCGGTTTCGACACCGTATTTTTTCAACTGTCCAATGCAGTAGCTGCCGACGCTGTCGTCCGAGACGCGGGTGACCAGAGCTGCCCTGCCGCCGAGCTTGCAAATGCCCGCGCCGATATTGGCAGCCGAGCCACCCAGACCGACGCCAATCCGTTCTGCATCCTCGGCGCGAACGCCCGGGTCGGTAAAGAAGTCGATCCCGGCGCGCCCGACAATGACAAAGTTGTTTTTTGCAATACCGTCCAGCAGCATCAGACCCCCCGGCGCTGCTTGGAACGGGTTGCTTCCCATTCCTCATGGGCGGTGCGAACCTTGTCGCTGCCGCTGACATGCGGGGTTCCGACCTCCCACCAGGCATGGCCCTGCGCGGTCCAGCCGTCATAGGCATCGACTTTCATGCAGATGACATAGGTCTTGTCGGCGGCCTTGGCGCGTTTGAAGGCTTCGCCGAGTTCCGACGGGTTGGAAACCGTTTCGGCATGAGCCCCCATGGCGGCGGCATGAGCCTCGAAGTCGACGGCAAAAGGCTCCAGCACGGTCGGGCAATCCGCGAGCAGATTGTTGTAACTTTCGTTGCCGGTGTTGTTCTGGAGCTTGTTGATCACGGCAAAGCCCCCGTTGTCGAGGACGAGAATGATCAGCTTCTTGGCTGTCAGGACCGACGAATAGATGTCGGAATTCAGCATCAGATAGGCCCCGTCACCCACGAAAACGATGGTGTCCTTGTCCGGTTCGCGTTCCGACTGGGCGATACGTGCGCCCCAGCCGCCGGCGATCTCGTAGCCCATGCATGAGTAGCCGAATTCCACATCGACCGTGCCGATGTCGAGGGTACGCCAGTTGGCGGTGACTTCCGCCGGCAGGCCGCCGGAGGCGGTGACAACGCGGTCGCGCTTGTCGCACAGGCCGTTGACCACGCCGATGGCCTGGGCGTAGGAGTTCGGCCGGTTTCCGCAGGCAATGTTCCCGGCAACATAGGCGTCCCAGGTTTTTCGTTCATCAGCCGCCTTTTGCACCCAGTCCGCTGGCGATTTGAAGCCTGTCATGGCCGCATCGAGGGCCTGAAGCCCGAGCTTGGCATCTCCGACGACCGGTGCCGACAGGTGCTTTCCGGCATCGTGCCGGGCCGCGTTCAGGGAGATGAAACGGGCATCCTGCGAGAAAGCCGTCCACGACCCTGTCGTGAAATCCTGCAGCCGCGTGCCGACGGCCAGAATGACGTCTGCTGTTTCCGCAAGATTGTTGGCACTGTCCGATCCGGTCACGCCGATCGGTCCGGCATTGAGCGGATGGGTCGCCAACATGTTGGCGCGGCCCGCAATGGTTTCGACCACCGGGATCTGATGGTTCTCGGCGAAGGCTGTCAGCTCGGTCACTGCATGACTGTACTGGACACCGCCGCCCGCGATGATCAGCGGGCGCTGGGCGGTTTTCAAAAGCGCGGCGGCATCGGCAACTTCCCGGATGTCGGGGGAGATCCGGCGGATGCGATGCACACGGCGTTCGAAGAAGGTTTCCGGATAGTCATAGGTCCAGCCCTGAACGTCCTGAGGCAGGCCGAGAAAGGCGGGTCCGCAATCGGCGGGGTCGAGCAGGGTCGCAAGGGCTGCGGGAAGGGACTGGATGACCTGCGCCGGATGGGTGATCCGGTCCCAATACCGGCTGACCGGCTTGAAGGCGTCGTTTACGCCGAGCGTCGGATTGTTGAAATGCTCAAGCTGCTGCAACACGGGATCAGGCAGGCGTGTGATGAACGTGTCACCGCACAAAAGCAGCAATGGCAGGCGGTTGGCATGGGCAAGGGCTGCCGACGTCACCAGGTTGGATGTGCCCGGCCCGGCGCTTGCCGTACAAAACATGAAGCGCTGGCGGAGCCATTGCTTGGCATATCCGGCTGCTGCAAAGCCCATGCTCTGCTCGTTCTGGCCGCGATAGAGCGGCAATTCCTGCTGGACTCCATAGAGGGCTTCACCAAGGCACGTGACATTGCCGTGGCCGAAAATTCCGAAGCCTCCGCCGCACACCCGCATCTCGGTGCCGTCGATCTCGATGAACTGGTTGGCAAGATATCGAATGATTGCCTGCGCGGTCGTGAGTTGAACCGTCTGCGTGCTCATTGTGGCGTTCCCTGAAATTTTTATGGGGCAGGTGCATGGGAATGCGACTTGCGTGTTGAACGTTCTCAGGATACAAATTTTGCAACCGGTTGCAAATCTTTTTCACGGCCAAGCGAACAAGACCGGACATGGGGACGGAACATGCCTGAAATTGGGATCGGAATCGTGGGCGGGGGCTACATGGGCAAGGCGCATGCCGTGGCTATGTCTTCGGTCGGTGCGGTGTTTGACACCGAGTTGCGCCCAAGGCTCGAGATGATCAGTGCGAGTACGCCAATGTCTGCGGAAAAATACCGGGCAGCCTATGGCTTCAAGCGTGCGGCGCGCGACTGGCAGGAGCTGGTGGAAGACCCAGGCGTCGAGGCCATTGTCATTGCTTCGCCGCAGGCGACCCACCGCGCGGTCGCAGAAGCAGCTTTCAGTTTGGGCAAGCCGGTCCTGTGCGAAAAGCCGATGGGCGGGACCTTGGCGGAATCCGAGGCGATGGTCGCAGCGGCGGAAAAATGCGGCTGCGTGAACATGGTCGGTTTCAACTACATCCGTACCCCGGCCACCCAATATGCGAGACAGATCCTCAGTGAAGGCGCGATTGGCGAGATCACCTGGTTTCGCGGTGAGCATACCGAGGATTTTTACGCCGACCCGGAGGCCCCGGCGAGCTGGCGGACGGAAGGCGAGGCCAATGGCACGATGGGCGACCTTGCCCCCCACATGATCAACGCGGCACTGGCGCTTGTCGGGCCGGTCCGGTCGGTCATGGCGGAAGTGGAGTGCATCCACACAACCCGTCCCGGTGGAGAGGTCACCAATGACGATCAGGGCCAGATGATGGTGCGTTTTGAAAACGGCGTCATGGGGCACCTGCATTTCAGCCGGGTCGCGACCGGCCGGAAGATGGGCTACGCCTACGAAATAGCCGGGACCAAGGGCGCGATCCGGTTCGATCAGGAAGACCAGAGTGCGCTTTGGCTTTATCTGCGCGACGGGCCCGATGCCCAGTTGGGGTTTCGCAAGATCCTGACCGGCCCGGCGCATCCCGACTATCTGCCGTTTTGCCAGGGACCGGGCCATGGGACCGGCTATCAGGACCAGATCATCATCGAGGCCAAGGATTTTCTCGAGGCGATCCGGACCGGAAACCCGCTCTGGCCGACGTTCCGGGACGGTCTCGACGTCAAGCGCATCGTCGATGCCGCGATGCGTTCGTCACGGACCAAGACCTGGCAATCCATTCAACCCACGTGAGCAAGTCCGAAAGGCTTCCCGGCATGACAATAAGAATTGGCAATGCACCCTGTTCCTGGGGTGTCGAGTTTCCTGATGACCCGCGCAATCCGGCGTGGCGGACTGTTTTGGAGGAATGTGCAAAAGCCGGCTACAAGGGGATCGAGCTTGGCCCGGTCGGCTTCATGCCCGAAGATCCGGCGGTTCTCGCCGAGGCCCTGGCAGAGCATGATCTGGAGCTGATCGGGGGCGTGGTCTTCCGCCCGTTTCACGATCCCGATGCCTGGGACAACGTTCTGGACGGCCTGCACCGCACCGGCAAGGCGCTTGTCGCCCATGGCGCCCGTCATCTGGTCCTGATCGATTCGATCTCGCCGCGCCGGGCGCCGACTGCCGGCCGTCCGGCGGAGGCCGAGCAGATGGATCTGGACGAGTGGACCGCATTCCGGGGCCGGATCGCCGAGGCGGCCCGCATTGGCACCGAGGAATACGGCCTGACTGTGGGCATGCATGCCCATGCCGCCGGTTTCATTGATTTCGAGCCGGAACTTGAACGCCTGCTGGACGAGGTCGACGAAGCGCATCTCAAGATCTGCTTTGACACCGGCCACCATTCCTATGCCGGATATGATCCGGTCGCCTTCATGGAGCGCCATATCGGCCGGATCTCCTACATGCACTTCAAGGATATCGATCCGGCGGTGAAAGCCGATGTGATCGCCAGCCGGACCGGCTTTTATGACGCCTGCGGGCAGGGGATCTTCTGCAATCTGGGGGACGGTGACGTCGACTTCCCGAAAGTCCGGCAGATCCTGCTCGACAACGGTTTTGAAGGCTGGTGCACGGTGGAGCAGGATTGTGATCCGACGCTGGACGTTTCCCCGGTGAGCGACGCCCGCGCCAATCGCCAGTATTTGCAATCCATCGGTTTTGATTGAGGACACACGACATGGCACGTTTGAACTGGGGCATGATTGGCGGCGGGGAAGGCAGCCAGATCGGGCCCGCACACCGGCTTGGAGCGGGACTGGACGGTGCGTTTGCCTTCACTGCGGGAGCGCTGGATCACCGGCCGGACGCAGGCCGCGACTACGGCCAGCGGCTGGGGCTCGACAAGGACCGGGCCTATGGGGACTGGCGCGAAATGCTGGAAGGCGAGCGAAACCGGGCGGACCGGATCGATCTGGTGACCGTCGCCACGCCCAATGCCACCCATTTCGAAATCACCAGGGCCTTTCTGGAGGCCGGGTTTCACGTCCTGTGCGAGAAGCCCATGACCATGACGGTCGAGGAGGGCGAGGAGATCGTTAGGCTCGCCAAGTCCACCGGAAACATCTGTGCGGTCAACTACGGCTACACCGGTTATTCGCTTGTCCGGCACATGCGGGCCATGGTTGCGCGTGGCGACCTTGGGAAGATCCGGCTGGTGAAGGCCGAATTCGCGCATGGCCATCACGCGGATGCTGCCGATGCGGACAATCCGCGTGTGCGCTGGCGCTACGATCCGAGCCAGATCGGGGTTTCCGCCCAGTTTGCCGATTGCGGCATCCATGCCCTGCACATGGCGTCTTTTGTTACGGGTCAGGACGTCGAGCGGTTGTCCGCCGACACCGTGTCTTGTATCGCAAGCCGGGAACTTGAAGATGATGCCATGGTCAACTTCCGGATGGACGGCGGAACGGTCGGGAGGCTGTGGACATCATCGATCGCGATTGGCCGCCAGCATGGCCTGACCCTGCAGGTGTTCGGGGAAAAAGGCGGTCTGAGATGGGCGCAGGAGCACCCGAACCAGCTTTACTGGATGCCGCTCAATGGCCGCCTTCAAACGATCGAGCGCGGCGAGGCCGGTTTGTCGCCGGAGGCTGACCGGACCACCCGGGTGACGATCGGACATGCGGAAGGCATGCCGCTGGCCTTTGCAAACATCTACAAGGATCTGGCCGAAGCGATCCGTGCCCGCAAGGAAGGACGTCCGATGGATCCGGCTGCCGACCTTTATCCGCGCGCCGAAGACGGGTTGCGCTCGATGGCGGCAGTCTTCGCCGTGGCGGAGTCCGGCCGTTCGGATGGCGCATGGGTGGATGCCCGCCCGCCGATGTTCCGCTCCTAGAGCGATCTGCGGACAGATTGTTCCATCTTGTTGCAACCCGAACTGTCATCCCGGAGAAACCGCGCGGTTTTGTCCGGGATCGGAGCGCTTTGCATTGTCAGACATGCCCCGGTTCTCCGGCCCCGGATCGCGCGCGCTGGTCCGGGGTGACGTTAGGGGCTGCCGGTTATCGACTGGGTATGTCTCACCCTGAGCGCGGATCACTTTGCGGCGCGGGCTTCAGGGTTCCGCGTTCCACAACGCGGCAGGGAAACAGGCGGGCCTCCGGATAGCGGGCGGGGTCTTCCAGCATGGAAACGATCAGCTCCACGGAGGAGTTGATGATCTGCTGAACCGGTTGATGGATCGTGGTCAGGTTGATGTTCTGCCACCCGGCCATTTCCATGTCGTTGAGACCGATGACGCCGATGTCGCCGGGCACCTTCAGACCGGCCTCCGCAATGGCGCTCAAGGCTCCGATCGAGAGCACGTCATCGCCGCAGAAATAGGCCTCTGCCGGGTTGCCTCGCTGCAAGAGCCGCTGCATTTCGGCCCGGCCGGCCTCGAAGGAATAGGCTTCTGCATAGCTGAAACCTACCTCAAGCTGCGGGTGGCGGGCGGCTTCTTCGGCAAATCCCTTGAAGCGGTCCTGCGTGGATGTCGCCGTGTCGGGGCCACCGAGAAAGGCCACGCGCCGGTAGCCGCGATTGGAGAATTCCCGGGCGGCCATGCGCCCGCATTCCACGTTGTCGATCCCCACAACATGAAATTCGGGTGCCGCCGAATAGCGGCCAAAACTGTTGACGACCGGCATGCCGGCGTCCTTGAACGCCTTCGAAAAGCCGGGGGGCAGGGTGGAGGACGCCACAACGACCCCGTCGACCGAATACTGGCGCAGCAGCCGGACCGAGTTTTCCGGATCGATTTCATCGGACAGATTGACGAGCAGGGGACGCAGACCACGCTCTTGCAGCTTTCGTGTAAACTGGTCGAAGACTTCCAGAAAGATCGGATTGTGAAAATTGTTGGAGACTAGGCCGACCAGTTTCGTGCGCCGTGTTGTCAGTCCGCGGGCAAGAATGTTCGGGCTGTAGCCGAGTTTTGTGGCCGCCTTTTCCACTTTCCGCCGCGTCTTGTCCGAAACGGAAGCGCCGTCTGTGAAGGTGCGCGACACCGCGGAGCGGGAAACGCCTGCCAGTTCGGCGACTTCTTTCAAGGTTACGGCCATGGGGTCTTTCGCATCGGGTTGGTCAATAAGGCTGTCTTATCTCAAGTCGTCCAGACAGGCAGTATGAAAATCACCGGCCGGGCAGGGAGTATGAATTTTTAATTAGATTTTTGCAACCGGTTGCAAAACGATTGGCTTCGTGGTTTGCTTAATGTCATGGGTGCTGGGAGGCACCCTTGACCAAGAAAATGGCAATCCTTGGGAGGACGGAATGAATGCACCCCTGAAGGCATTAATGCTGGCCGCAGCCGTCATCGCGGCTCCGGTGATCAGTGCGGGAACGGCTTCGGCTGATGGCGAGAAATACATCCTGGTCAGCCACGCGCCGGACAGCGACAGCTGGTGGAACACGATCAAGAACGGCATCGCTCTTGCCGGTGACCAGATGGATGTGGAAGTGGAATACCGCAATCCGCCGACCGGCGATCTGGCCGACATGGCCCGGATCATCGAACAGGCGGCAGCCTCCGGCCCAGACGGAATCATCACCACCTTGTCCGATCCGGATGTGCTGTCCGGCCCGATCAGGGATGCGGTCGATTCCGGTGTCGACGTCATCATCATGAACTCCGGCACGCCGGATCTCGCGCGTGAGGTCGGTGCGCTGATGTATGTCGGTCAGCCGGAATACGATGCCGGTCTGGCGGCAGGCCAGCGGGCGAAGTCTGACGGTGTGGCAAGCTTCCTGTGTGTGAACCACTATATCAGCTCGCCTTCGTCGACCGAACGCTGTCAGGGCTTCGCCGACGGGCTGGGCGTCGAGCTCGGCGATCAGATGATTGACAGTGGTCAGGACCCGGCCGAAATCAAGAACCGTGTGCTTGCCTACCTCAATGCCAATCCGGATACGGATGCGGTCCTGGCACTTGGACCCACAAGTGCCGATCCGACCCTGCTGGCGCTGGATGAAAACGGCATGGCGGGTGACATCTATTTCGGCACATTCGATCTGGGCGAGAACATCGTTCAGGGGATCAAGGACGGCGTCATCAACTGGGGCATCGACCAGCAGCCGTTCCTGCAAGCCTACCTGCCGGTGGTGATCCTGACCAACTATCACCGCTACGGCGTCCTGCCGGGCAACAACATCAACTCCGGTCCCGGTTTTGTCACCAAGGACGGGTTGACGCTGGTTGAACAGCACGCAGGTGAATACCGGTAAATCCGGACCATGACAAAGGGCGGCGGCAATCACTGCCCTTTGTTGTTTGCATCCTAAAACAATAAACTGCCTGGGAGGGCAAAATGGCGGAAGCCAGCACGGCGGCACTCGCCGACGAACGCGTCAAGCAGCAATCCCGGATCCGCAAGGCGCTGATCCGGCCGGAACTCGGCGGCATCTGCGGAACCGTCATCGTGTTCGCGCTGTTTCTCATCTTCGCCAGCGACAGCGGCATGTTCAACGCGCAAGGGGTCACCAACTGGGCGACCGTGTCGGCGCAATTCATGATCATTGCTGTTGGCGCCTGCCTATTGATGATCGCCGGTGAGTTCGACCTGTCAGTCGGGTCGATGATCGGCTTTTCGGGCATGATGATCGCGATCTTCACCGTTACCCTTGGCTGGCCGGTATGGCAGGCCATTCTGGTGACCTTTGTGATGGCCATGGCGATCGGGGCCCTGAACGGCTACATCGTGGTGCGCACCGGGCTTCCCAGCTTCATCGTCACCCTGGCGTTTCTGTTTATCCTGCGCGGGTTCACCATCTATCTGCCGCAAATCATCGAGCGCAAGACGATCATTGGCGGTGTTGACCGAGCGGCGGAAGGCGACTGGCTCGCCGGATTGTTCGGCGGCAAGGTCCTGACCGGTTTGTTCACATGGATGGGCAATGCGGGCATCATCGACGTTTTCGAACGTGGATCCAGGGCTGGCCAGCCGGTTGTCGAAGGCGTGCCGATGCTGATTGTCTGGGCGATTGCGCTGGTGATCTTCGGCCACATCCTGCTGACGCGGACCCGGTTCGGAAACTGGATCTTTGCGGCGGGCGGCGATGCGCAGGCCGCGCGTTATGTCGGTGTCCCGGTGAACCGTGTGAAGATCCTGATGTTCATGTTCACAGCCTTCACCGCCACAGTCTTTGCCGCTTGCCAGGTGATGGAGTTCGGCTCCGCCGGGGCTGATCGTGGCTTGCTCAAGGAATTCGAGGCGATCATTGCCGTGGTGATCGGTGGAGCTCTGCTCACCGGCGGATACGGATCGGTGATCGGGGCAGCCCTTGGGGCGCTGATCTTCGGCGTGGTGCAGCAGGGACTGTTCTTCGCGGGCGTTGAAAGCTCGCTGTTCCGGGTGTTCCTCGGAGTGATCCTGTTGTTCGCCGTGATCCTCAACACCTATATCCGCCGCATCATCACCGGGGAGAGATAAGATGACCTCCACTCATGCTCCCATCATCGAGATGCGCGGCATCGAAAAGCATTTCGGATCGGTGATCGCCCTTGCAGGCGTGTCGGTCGATATCTATCCCGGCGAATGCCATTGCCTGCTTGGCGACAACGGGGCCGGCAAATCGACCTTCATCAAGACCATGTCCGGGGTGCACAAGCCGACAAAAGGCGAGATCCTGTTCGAGGGCAAGCCGATGCATTTCGCTGATCCGCGCGATGCCATCTCAGCCGGGATCGCGACCGTCTATCAGGACTTGGCGATGATCCCGCTGATGTCGGTCAGCCGCAACTTCTTCATGGGCAACGAGCCGATCCGCCGGGCCGGTCCGCTGAAGTTTTTCGATCACGACTACGCCAACCGCGTGACCATGGAAGAGATGCGCAAGATGGGCATCAATCTCCGCGGGCCGGACCAGGCGGTCGGCACATTATCCGGCGGTGAGCGGCAGACAGTGGCGATTGCCCGTGCGGTCCATTTCGGGGCGAAGGTCCTTATCCTCGACGAGCCGACATCGGCGCTCGGTGTGCGCCAGACCGCCAATGTGCTTGCCACCATTGACAAGGTCCGCAAGCAGGACATTGCAGTGGTGTTCATCACCCACAATGTCCGGCATGCGCTGGCGGTTGGAGACCGGTTTACGGTGCTCAACCGGGGCAAGACGCTCGGCACCGCCCAAAGGGGCCAGATCACGCCGGAAGAGCTTCAGGATCTGATGGCGGGCGGTCAGGAACTGGTTGCCCTTGAAAGTTCGCTCGGGGGAACAGTTTGAGCCCTTCTGGATAGGTGTTAGCATCAACGCATCGGGCCGCCTTTGGCGGCCCGATTCAGTTTGTTGTGATACATTGCAACCTCCGTTACCGCTCGGCTGTGTGACCTCGCCGGAAAGCGGAGCGCTGAGGGACGGACAGCGGACTGGGTCGATGCGATCAGCTGTCTTCAGGGCGGCCCGGAGCGCTGAATTCCCCAAATGCACATGCATTTGCCGGGTGCTGGGAAGGCAACAGGCCGGCGGCTTGCACGGGTGTGGGGTGGTGGTCTGGTTGCCTGTCCGTCGTCTGCACGAATTGCATGTTCTTCTCGCGGAGCTGAGCAGCCTGTTCGTCATAAAGGAAAGGCAGAAACGCAAAGCGTTGTCCGCGGGTAACCGGTGACACCGCATGGAGAAGCGAGCAGGAGAATACCACCGCAGTGCCCGGAGAGGCCTTGAAGCTCCGAGGCCCATATTCAGGAAAACTCACTTCACCACCGTCGAAATCTGCGTTTAGATTGACCGAAACGGCGAACCGCCGGTGTGCTGTCCCCTTGGTGGTGTTGTCTCTGTGCGCGCGGAAATGCCCGCGATCTTCTGCCGAGTAGCAAGCCACAAGAAAGCGTTCCATTCGGGAGACATTGAACTGGTGGACTTTCGCAATTTCCGGCGCAACCCGCCGCAGAAACCGGCGCTTGAGGTGAGCGATCAGTTGATGGTCTTCGATAAGGTGGTCGCGTCGGCGTTTGTGGTTGGGGTCGGACATGCCCACGGTCTTGCCATTCACTTCACGCATGAAGCCGGAAGATTCGCCGCCATGGGCCGTGTACAAGTCAATCAAATGCTTGCACAGTTCCGGTTCAAAGACGTTCGGCAACACAATTATTGGGGCTTGCAGTACCTCGCCGCTAAAGCGCTCTGGCGGTGGCAGGGTTTGCAAATAGCCTGTCAGTTGCGCAATGTCGGCTTGATCCTCCTGAAAATGGAATACCTTGAGAATCCTGAGTGTGGGGTCTATCACCACCCATTGTCGGCGAAGTTTGATCTCATCTCCCGTTTCTTCTGTCTCGCGTGCGGCGACGCCATAGAGGCGGCTGACCGAACGGTCAAAGTCCCAGAATACGCGGTAGCCTGGGTAGCTGTCTGAAATCCTGTTCTTGGTTTCGTCTTCCGGATCGTTACTGACGCCAAAGAACGAGATGGTTTGATCGTCGATAATATGTGAGAGGCCCTTCAGAGCGGCCAGACCTGACTGGCTGTGAGGATCCGACGCACTGCCGAAAAATCCGAGTACGAGGTACCGCCCGGCAGCGGTGTCAAATGTGAAACGCGGATTGACAATGGATCTCTGCTTGAAAGAGGGGGCAGGATCGCCCGGTAGAAGATTAGTATAGCTACTCATAACGGTGAAATGCCTCTGTATTCGCGACGGCAATACTTAGGTCATGCCTCGAGCTCTGATCTCAAGTTAACAATTGGAAACCAACCGAATTTTCAAAAAGGACGTCCGTTTCAGGGATCGTATGGACGTCCGCAAACAACAGATACCGGTTTCGGTGATATGCTTGCAGGGTGAGACCCCACACGTCACGCCTGAACCTGTCCGCAGAGAAAGAAGTGTTTCTTCGTAAATCTGTCACGTAAATGCGGTTTATCTGCGCGCGCAGAATTGGTCTTTTTAGACAGGTTCTAAGTTTGAATGAACCGAAAGAGGGAACGCCAGATGGACGCGCGTCAACACGAACTCTCCGCTGATGAATGGGATGAGGTGAACTTTCCGCGGCCGCAGGAGCAGGGCTTCGACAAGGTGGTCGAAAGCGCCATTTCGCGCCGCGGTTTTCTGGGTGGTGTGCTGGCCTTCGGGTCCGGTGCCGCCGTCATGGGAACCGGTCTTTTGAAAAGCACCACGGCACTTGCCCAGCAGACGTCGCGCTTTGCGTTCGAGCAGCTTGCTCCGCAAACCGACGGAACGGTGCATGTGCCGGAAGGCTACACCTGGGATGTGCTGGTGCGCTGGGGCGATCCGCTGTTCTCCGACGCGCCTGCTTTCGATGCGGCCACCGGGCATCCGTCAGCCGGTTCAGATCGCGTCTTCGGTGAAAACACCGACGGCATGGAACTGTTCAATGTCGGCGGCAAGGAACTCCTCGTCGTCAACAGCGAATATCCTAACCCGAAGATCAACCTGCCGGCAGCGCAGGAAGGCAAGGTGGCTTCCGCCGAGGATGTTACCCTACTGCAGAACATCCAGGGGGTTTCCGTCATGGAAATCGCCGAAGGCCCCGGTGGCTGGTCCGTCGTCGTCGACAGTCCGTTCAACCGCCGTATCCATCACAACACACCGATGGTGATCGACGGTCCGGCAGCCGGGCACGCACTCCTGCAAACCGATGCCGATCCGACCGGCACGCAGTCTCTCGGGACCTTCAACAATTGCGGTTCCGGCCGGACGCCTTGGGGCACGTACCTGACCTGTGAAGAGAACTTCAACGGCTATTTCGGTGCAACGGAAGAAGTTGCGGCCGACCAGCCGGTCATGGACGGCTACAAGCGCTACGGCGTGTCAACAAAAGTCGATCCGGGCCGGTACAACTATCACGGCTTCGATTCGCGCTTCGACATCACCAAGAACCCGAACGAACCGCACCGTGCGGGTTACATTGTCGAGATCGATCCGGCCAATCCGGAGTCTGCTCCGGTCAAGCGCACGGCTCTTGGCCGTTTCAAGCACGAAAACGCTGCTAGCGCGCTGACGCCGGAAGGCCGGGTCGTGGTCTATATGGGCGACGACGAGCGCGGCGAGTTCATGTACAAATGGCTCTCCAACGACATCTACGTGCCGGGCGGCGACACGTCGACCCTGCTGCGGGACGGCCAGCTCTATGTCGCCAAGTTCAACGACGACATGACCGGCACCTGGGTCCCGCTGACACCGGAAGCAACCGGCATGGACCCGGCGGAAATCGCGATCTTCACCCGGACCGCCGCTTCCAAGGTCGGTGCCACCACCATGGACCGTCCGGAGTGGATTGCCGTCAACCCGACCGCCGTGGAAGCCTATTGTTGCCTGACCAACAACTCGCGCCGTGGCGTTTTGAACGATGACGGGTCTGTGCGCACCAATGCAGGCGGCGACCCGATGACAGTCAACCCGGTCAACCCGCGCGAGACCAATCGTTACGGTCAGATCGTGCGCTGGCGTCCGCATGACAACAACCACGGCACGGACACGTTCGACTGGGATCTGTATGTGATGGCCGGTAACCCGGACGTCCATGTGGAAGGTCCTTATGCGGGCTCGGCCAACATCAATGCCGGCAACCTGTTCAACTCGCCCGACGGCATGCAGATCGACACGACCGGCCTGATCTGGATCCAGACTGACGGCAACGACAGCAACGAAGGCGACTTTGCCGGCATGGGCAACAACCAGATGCTGGCAGGGGATCCGGCAACCGGCGAAATCCGCCGCTTCCTGACCGGCCCCAATGGCTCGGAAGTCACCGGCCTGACCTGGTCGTCCGACAAGCGCACCATGTTCGTCGGCATCCAGCATCCGGGCAAGCCTTTCCCGGACGGTGAAGGCAGCCTGCCGCGCTCATCCATCGTCGCGGTCAAGCGCAAGGACAATGCCCTCGTCGGCTAATCGGAAAACACTCCACTCTCGGGCGATTTCCGTACGGGAGCGAAGAGAAAAGACGAAAGCGCGGCTGCCGAAGCCGCGCTTTTGTTTTTTGCCGGGGCCGGATGTGTAACCGATTGGCAGTCCGGCCGGCATCTGCTTAACTCCCTGAATAATTGAAGGATGCACTTGCGCTTTTTTGGTTCTGCGTCCGGCCAGCCGGGAGGATACGGCGTTGGATTTCACCATATCGCCGAAGGTCGAGGACTTTCGCACGCGCATCGCCGGGTTTGTCGAAGAGCATGTGCTGCCGCTCGAAGCCGATCCTGCCGCCTATGACGGCCATGGCAACATTGTCTCTGGTCCCTTGAAAGCCTTGCGCGAAAAAGCGCAGGCGGAAGGGCTTTGGTGTCTGCAGCTGCAGCCGGAGAATGGCGGTGCCGGGCTTGACAAGGTCGGCATGGCAGTTTGCTACGAGGAAATGAACCGGTCGATTTTCGGGCCCGTGGTATTTAATTCCGCAGCCCCCGACGACGGCAACATGATGCTCCTGGAAAGGGTTGGGACGGAAGCCCAGAAAAAGCGGTGGCTGGCGCCGATCGTGGCCGGTGACGTGCGCTCGTCCTTTGCCATGACCGAGCCGCATCCGGGCGGCGGATCCGACCCTTCGATGATCCGGACCCGTGCCGTGCGCAAGAGCGATCATTATGTGGTTCATGGCCGCAAATGGTTCATCACCGGTGCGGAGGGTGCGCAGCATTTCATTCTGGTCGCCCGGACCTCTGATGACCCGCGCTCCGGCCTGACGGCCTTGCTTTTCGATGCCGGTCAACCCGGCTGGCGGATCGAGCGGCGGATCGGAATCATGGGGCCGGAAGAGCATGGTGGCCATTGCGAACTGATCTTTGAGGGCCTCGAGGTTCCGGTTGAGAATGTTCTGATAGGCGAGGGGCGGGGTTTGAAGGCGACACAGGTGCGGCTCGGCCCGGCCCGGTTGACCCATTGCATGCGCTGGCTGGGGCTGGCCAAGCGCTGCGTCGAGATCGCCCGCGCATACGCAGAAGACCGGGAAGGGTTTGGTGTCCGGCTGGGCACACGCGAAAGCGTGCGGATCATGCTGGGGGATCTGGCGATGGGGATCGAGACCGGGCGGCTTCTGGTGATGAAGGCGGCCTGGGAAATCGACCGCGGCGGCTTTGCGCGCAAGGAAATCTCCATGGCCAAGATCCATGTCGCCAATCTCTTGCACCGGGCCGCGGATGTGGCGATCCAGATCAATGGTGCGCGCGGCTATTCGACCGATACGCCACTGGAATGGATCTACCGCTATGCCCGTCAGGCGCGGCTGGTTGACGGTGCCGACGAAGTGCACAAGATGGTGCTCGACCGGGTTCTAGCTGAAGAACAGCGCGGCTTCTGGAAATGGGACGTTTCGGGCGCGCGCGAGGGGGGTATCTAGCCGATGGCAGAGATGGCGTCCGGCACACCCTTGATCGATTTCAATCCGGAGGCCTTGCGCGCCGTTCTTGCGGATGGTTTCGGAGCGGAGCGCCATTTCCGGGTCGAGAGGATCAGTGGCGGTCAATCCAATCCGACCTATTTTGTTGACTGGGGCAAGGCGCAGCTTGTCTTGCGCAAGCAGCCCAACGGGCCGATCGTGAAGGGCGCGCATGCGGTTGATCGTGAGTACCGTGTCCTGAGGGCGCTCTTCCCGACCGATGTGCCGGTGCCGGAGCCGGTCCACTACCATGCAGATGCCCAAGCGCTGGGCACGCCATTTTATCTGATGAAACGGGTCGCGGGCCGTGTGCTGGAAGAGGCATCAATGGCCGGGGCGGCAAGGAAAGAACGCCGGGATTTGTGGATGGCCGTTGCCGATGCGCTGGCAGCGCTTCATTCCGTGGTGCCGGGCGATGTGGGGCTGGACGACTATGGCAAGCCCGGCAACTACTTTGAACGTCAAATCAGCCGCTGGACCCGGCAATACCGGGCCTCGAACCATGGTGCCATACCGGCACTGGATGTCCTCTGTGAATGGTTGCCGGAGCATTCGCCGCCGGATGACGGGCTGGTGTGTCTGGCGCATGGCGATTTCCGGGTCGGAAACATGCTGTTTCATCCCTCGCGCCCGGAAGTGGCCGCGATCCTTGACTGGGAATTGTCCACGCTCGGCCATCCGCTTGCCGATCTCGGCTTTTGCTGCATGCCCTGGCACACAAGCCCGGACGAATATGGCGGCATTCTCGGGCTTGATCATGAAGCGCTCGGCTTGCCGGACGAGAAGGAATTCGTTGCCAGATACTCCGAGAAGGTCCCGTTCTCCGCAATGATTTTGCCGTTTCACAAGGCCTTTGCCCTGTTCCGCTTCGCAGTCATCTTTGTAGGCATTGCCGACCGTGCGCGTGCGGGCAATGCGGCCGATGCAAGAGCGGCTGCTCTTGCGCCGCTTGCCGAACGCTTTGCCATCCGCGCGCTGGAAGTGATTGCCAAGGGGCGGGGCGGTTAGATCTTGCGCATCTGGTGATTATATATAATAAGAGGGCTAGTGATCATATTATATATAATCGAGCGCTCCAGCCATGCCCCTGTCGAAAGCGGAATTCGCTTACCGGACGTTGCGCCAGCAAATCCTAGATGCGGTGTTGGCGCCGGGAGAGCCGCTGAGGCATGACCGGTTGCGCAAGGACCATGGCCTCGGGTGGACTCCCTTGCGCGAAGCCTTGCAGCGCCTTGAAGCTGAGCGACTGGTCGTGGCCCATCCGAACCGCGGGTTCTTTGTCGCCGGCATTTCGGAAGACGAACTGACCGACCTCCTGAACACCCGCCTTGTGCTGGAAGAGCCGATGTTGCTGGAATCGATACAGCGCGGCGGCGAGGATTGGGAAGCCGGCATCGTGACCGCATTTCATCGCCTGTCCCGGTTGTCGAACGTGCTCCAGAGCCCGAAACTCGAGAGCTTGAGCGACTGGGACAACCGGCACCGCGCCTTCCATGCCGCGCTGCTCGATGGCGCAAGGTCGGCCTGGCAAAAGCGGCTTTACCACAAGGTGATGGACCACCTGAGACGCCATCAGTTTCACCTGACCGTGTCGCGCGTTTTGCAGGCGCGCGATGACAATCGCGACCCTGACGAGGTCGTATTGGCCCGTCTGCAGAGTTCCATGAACATGCTGTCTCATCAAAGGCTGATGAATGCGGTTCTGGCCCGAGACGAAGATCAGGCCCTTCAGCTTCTGAAAATGCATGTCGGCGAGACCCTTGGCGTCTACCGCGCCTCCCGGATCGATACCGGCTCCACCAACAACGCCGCTTGAGGACGTTTCATGACCCTTGCCTTGCCGAAATCGCCGGTCTCCGCTATCATGCAAGACCATTGCTGGGATCTTGACCAAAAAGATCCGCTCCGTGGCATGAAGGATCTGTTCGATCTGCCCGAGGGGGTGGTCTATCTGGACGGAAATTCACTCGGTGCCTTGCCGAAAAGCGTGAAGCCCAGATTGTCTGCGGCGGTCTCGGAAGAATGGGGTCACGGCCTGATCCGGAGCTGGAACGAAGCCGGATGGTACCCGGCCCCGAAACGGGCGGGGGCGGCGATTGCCCGTCTGATCGGCGCCGACCCGGACGAAGTCATCGTCTGCGACAGCATTTCCGTCAATCTGTTCAAGCTTGTGATCGCGGCCTTGCGCAAACGGCCGGGCCGGAAGGTGATCCTGTCGGAGACCGGCAATTTCCCGACAGACGTTTACATCAATGCCGAAGCCGCGAAGCTGATGGGCTGCGAGTTGCGCTGTGTGGCACCTGAAGACATGGAGGCCGTCCTGGCCGAAGTGGGAGAGGATCTGGCGCTGCTCCAGCTGACCCATGTCCATTACAAGACCGGTGCCATATACGACATGGCCGGGCTGACCCGGAAGGCGCAGGCACTGGGCGGGCTGGTGATCTGGGATCTTGCGCATTCCGCTGGCGCGTTGCCGGTCGATCTCAACGGCGTGAACGCCGATTTTGCGGTCGGCTGTACCTACAAGTATCTGAATGGCGGACCCGGCGCTCCGGCTTTCGTGTTTGTGGCCGGGCGGCACCTCGCCGGTCTCGAACAGCCGATTGCAGGCTGGCACGGGCACGCGCAGCCCTTTGTCTTCACGCAAGACTATGCGCCCCACAATGGCATTGAAAAGATGCTCGCCGGGACATCACCGCA
The DNA here is from genome assembly GCF_009711355.1 of Roseibium sp. RKSG952. Classification (NCBI taxonomy): domain Bacteria; kingdom Pseudomonadati; phylum Pseudomonadota; class Alphaproteobacteria; order Hyphomicrobiales; family Stappiaceae; genus Roseibium; species Roseibium sp. RKSG952. The sequence goes on from NZ_SMMF01000898.1 coordinate 29,855, forward strand.
ACTGTCGCTGATTGCGCTGGAAGAGGCGCTGACCGTCTTTAAGGGCGCCGACATGCACCAGATCCGGGACAAGAACCGTCTGCTTGGGGACCTGTTCATTCATCTGGTTGATCAGGAGCTGGCCGATTTCGGGTTTGGCCTTGCGAGTCCGCGCGAAGGGGACAAGCGCGGCAGTCAGGTGTCCCTGACCCACCCCGACGGCTATGCCATCGTGCAGGCCCTGATCGCACGTGGAATCATCGGCGATTTCCGCGCGCCGGATATCCTGAGATTTGGCTTCGCCGCGCCTTATGTCGGCTATGAGGACATCTGGGCCTCGGTTGCGGCACTTAAGGAAATCATGATGTCCGGTTCTTGGGACAGCCCGGCCTTTCAGCAACAAAACGCGGTCACGTAACGACCTGCAGTTTGACCGGTTTCTTGCAGAAGTCATCATCATACCATTTGTCGTCCATTTGCGAGTAACCGGGAATGCCGTCAAACGTGTAAAGGTTTTCGCTCTTGATGATATCAAGCCCATCTAACGCGAGAATTTGCATCAATGTGCATGCGGTCTTGAAAACGGTGTCCTTGTCTTGATCGGCAAACTCGAAGCGGCAGCACCAGTGATCCGTCTTGAGCGACTCGTTGCACCAGCAAGGCCAGACAAGGACGCCTCGATTGGTAATCGCTGTCAACTGGAGCGGGAAACCGACCGTCAAATCTAAAATGCGGTTTGCAAGGGCAACGGGGTCTCGATGTGTTTCCTCTACAAACAGATCAATGCCGACGAGCTTTTTCTCCGCACGAGGTGATGATTTGAAAACCGCAGAAGAGACTGTGAGCTTGCTGCCACAATGACATGCAGGCTTCAAGTGCTCGGGGGTCAGACCAAGCCGCTCGATCACGGCATCTGCGAATTCAATGGTGGTGACCTGTTCGTTGCTGATCCCCGGTCTGTAAACATCTGCGGTGTGAATGCCATCCTCAATCGTTTTGAGCCATGCATTGTGCAGGTTCTCGGCCGCCGCGTTTAGGTTGAGGTGCCATAACATATTGATTCCCGCTAAAATCAGTCCTGAAGGGTTTGCAATCCCCTTTCCGGCAATGTCGGGTGCTGCGCCATGACTTGCGGAGAACATCGAGAAATGCTCTCCGTAACTTGCAGAGGCTGCATGGGCTCGTGTAGTTCCCATTGCTGTAGCCAGCTCAGATACGATGTTTCCGTACATGCTGGTCGTTACGACAACATCGAATTGCACCGGGGCCAACGCCACCTTCGCCGTTCCTGCGGAAACATCCCAGTGGTCTGATTCGATGTCCGGGTATTCCTTGGCAACGCTGTCAAAGATTTCGTGAAACAAGCCATCCGTAATCGGAAGGATCGTGTCTTTTGAAAATGCGGTAACCTTCTTTCTGCAATTGGCCTGCGCGAACTTGAAAGCAAACCGGATGATATTCTCCATAGCCGGTTGCGATACCAATTTCAGGCTTTGGTATACTTCTCCGCTCTGATGGTGTTCAATGGAAGTATACAGATCCTCAATACTATCTTGAATGATAATCAAATCCATATTGGGCTGGTTCGTTGCAACAAATGGAGAGCGCGATTTCGCCCAAGTCACGGTTGCGAACATGTCGAGGTAGCGGCGAAGTGAAACATTCGGGGTTTGGAACGAGCCGCCTTCCGGGTAAATCACGGGCGCCCGCAGCAAGACGCCAGTGTCTCTGAGCGTTTTCCAGCTGTCGGGGTGGATGCCGTTGCGAAACCCGGCTTCGTACATCTTCTTGCCGATGTCCACGGTTTGAATGGCAAGGCGTGCGCCGCTTGCGGACAGACAGCGGATTGCCGCTTCCATGATTTCCGGACCGATTCCGTCTCCGGGCGCTATGGTGACCGGCGTAGGGCTATTCGGGCGATCATATAGATCGATGACCTGTGCCACCTTACACTCCACAAACTTGGGTGACTGTATGTTTTTTATAAGCATTCCTGATGGGATATTTTAATTACATATAATTTAATTTAACGTGGTTCTATTATTATTACGATTGATTTATTTATAATTTTGATTGTGTGCGGAAGGGGTTATGAATATAGGGGTGATCTTTTTCGAATTTGCTTCGTCATTTTTAATGAGTTTGATCTTTTGCTTTGAACCAGAATGGAGTCACCTTTTCGTTTGGACAACTTCAATATGGGGCTACGATCCTTGGACGAGTGAGTATCCGGCAGTGCCGTCAAATGTGTTGAGTTTTTCTGACTTTGCTATCTCTCCACTCGGCGTTGTTCGTGCTGGGCCCGGCGTGGCGGTGCTGCCCGAACACATGGCATTGGGAAGTCTTGTGACCGATGCCGGAAACACTACACCCGCTTTGGACCATACCGAAATCCTGCTTGTCACCGCAGCTGATGCCGGACCGGCCAAGGCGGCTCGCCGATGTCTATAAGCATGCCTTTGAAGTACGGAACGGTCAGGTGTGAAAACAGGGCTTCCCTGAAAAGTAAGTGTTCGAGCCAGATGCACGGCACTTGGGGGCAAGACGATTGATCCACAACCGGTTTGCAGTGTTCTCTTGGTTTGGCCATAAACCCGGCAGAAGATTTTGAGGAAACGACTCATGCCGGGAAGACGCGGGGGACACATGCCGGAGTTCAAGGGATCGATACCAGCGCTGGTCACGCCGTTTAAAAGCGGTGAGGTGGATTGGGACGCGCTGGCGCGGCTGGTGGACTGGCATGTCAGGCAAGGCAGCGACGGGCTCGTGGCCGTCGGCACCACGGGGGAGAGCCCGACCCTGCCGAAGGACGAGCACAAGCAGGTGATACGCAAGGTCGTCGAATTGGCTGCGGGCCGGATTCCGGTCATCGCCGGAACTGGATCAAACAGCACGGCGCAGTCGCTCGACATGCTGCAGGCAGCCGAAAGTGCTGGTGCCGATGCGGCCCTGATCGTGACGCCCTACTATAACAAGCCGAACCAGGCGGGCCTGCTCGCCCACTACAAGGTTCTGCATGACGGCAGCACCCTGCCGATCATCCTTTACAACATTCCGGGCCGCTGCCTCATCGACATCGAGCCGGAAACCATGGCGGAAATGGCAAGCTGGCCGCGTATCATCGGGGTCAAGGACGCCACAGGCAGCATGGAGCGGGTGAGCGCGCAACGGGCCCTGTGCGGCAAGGATTTCATTCAGCTCTCGGCAGAAGACGTAGCCGCGCTGGGCTTCAACGCCCATGGCGGGGTTGGCTGCATTTCCGTGACCGCCAATGTGGCACCAAGGCTGTGCGCGGAATTTCAGCGCGCATCTCTGGCTGGCGATTTCGAATTGGCGCGGGACTGTCAGGACCGGTTGCTGCCTTTGCACAAGGCGCTGTTTCTGGAGCCGCCTGCGGCCTGTGCCAAATATGCCTTGTCGCGGCTGGGCCTGTGCACCGACGAAGTACGCTCCCCGCTGACAACCTTGGCCGACGAGACCAGGCAGGCGCTGGACCGGGCCATGGAGGCTGTCGGCATTCTCGGGTAGGGCCTGCTTCAAGTTGCGCCTGAACGGCCATCCTGAAAAAAATCAGGAGATATTATCCGGGACCGGAGCGCCCATGAAATCAATGGTATCCGGGGTCTCCGATCCCAATTGGCAATTACCAAAACCGATCTCTGCTCACATTTGAGCGATCAGCGGTCAGGTTGAGCCAAGTGATGGCGTTTCGTGAACAACCGTTTCAGGGCGACTCAGCCTGACCGGTGTCGCCTCTGGCGGGGCCGGTCACCCATGAGAACGGCAAGGAAAAAAGGCGCCCCTTTGGAGCGCCTTTGAAGTGAATATTGAGCGGCTTACTGAACCCGCGGGAACAGGGCCGTGATCTCGCCAAGCGGGGTGCCGCCCGGCAGCTTGTCCAGTTCCGGTTTCCATGGGGTTGCAGCTTTTGGTGCATTGAGCATGGTGAGAGCCTTGTCCGCAGATGCCGGGATGATCTGGCGCAGGGCCTCGAACAGCATGCGCTGGCAGTCGAGGGTGACATAAAGCACGGTGCCGCAGCGCTCCCGAGTTTCCTCGTTCTTGAACAGGGACCACGGGGCCTGATGATCGATATATTCGTTCATCGCATCGGCAGCCGACACGATGGCCTGCACTCTTGCGGGGATCTCGGGCAGGTTGATCCAGTCGGCCAGACCGGAGACGGCTTCTAGCACGGTCTTGCGCAGGGTTTCATCTTCAGCCGTCAGGGTGCCTGCCACTGGAACCTTGCCCTCGAAGTTCTTGTTGGAGAATTTGGCAACGCGCGACAGCAGGTTGCCGATCTTGTTGCCGAGTTCGCCGTTATAGGCTTGCCGGATCAGTTCCACCGAGATCTGGCTGTCGCTGTCGGCGCGCATGTGCCGGGCGAGATACCAGCGCAGGCCGTCGACACCCATCATCTCGATAACCTCGTTCGGATCGACCACATTGCCGATCGACTTTGACATCTTGACCCCGCCTTCACCGGTCCAGTGGCTGTGTACTGACAGCTTCTTCGGCAACGGCAGACCTGCGGCCATAAGCATGATCGGCCAGTAGACACCATGGGGCTTCAGGATGTCCTTGCCGATCAAATGCTCGACTTCCGCCCACCAGGCTTCATAGCCGTCAGACGGCCAGTTCACGTTGGTCAGATAGTTGGCGAGGGCGTCGAACCAGACATAGGTGACAAACTCCGTGTCGAACGGCAGGTCGACTCCGAGCGTCACGCGCGACTTCGGCCGGGAGATGCACAGATCTTCCAGCGGCTCGGACAGCATCTGCTTCAACTCGTTGCGGAAGGCGGTCGGCGTAACGAAATCCGGATTGTCCTCGATATGCTGAAGCAGCTTTTCGCGGAACGGCTCCATTTTCAGGAAATAGTTGGTTTCGTCGGTCTGCTCGACCTTCATGGTCGGGTGCAGCGGACACTGGCCGTCCTCGGTCAAGTCCGATTCCTTCTTGAACTCCTCGCAGCCCTTGCAATAGGTGCCGGTGTAGGCCTTCTTGACGATCAGGCCCTCATCGAAGATCGACTGTTCCATGCCTGCGACGGCCTGCTTGTGGCCCTCGCGGCTGGTGCGCACGAAGTAGTCGTATTGAACGCCGAGCCTGTCGAACACTTCACGAAATTCGGCGCAGCGCATGTCGAGATAGGCATTGATTTCCATGCCGAGATCGGCGGCGGCTTCCTGGTTTTTCTGGCCGTGCTCGTCAACGCCGGTCGACAGCATCATCTCTACCCCCAGTGCCTGCCGGTTCCGCTTCAGGATATCGGCGACAATCGACGTGTAGGCATGGCCGATATGCGGCGAGCCGTTAACGTAGTAGATCGGGGTGGTGATGTAGCTTTTCATCGGGTGCTTTCGGTTTGGCAAAAGCGCTTGGTTAAAAGTCGGCCAAATTCAATCGGCCTGCAAACCAAGCAACCGGGTCGTGGATTGTGTTGGAGGCTATATTTCACAGCCTTTCTCACAAGAAAACCCCTCTATTGCGAAGCTTGTGGGTGGTGAAGCTGATTTGGTCAAATGTGTTGTGCTTAAATTAAAGAGACCTCTGCATATTCCATTAAAGAGGCTCAGGCAGAAAACCGGACCGTGCTTGCGGGAACCGCAGGCATCTGCGCAGCAGGCATGGGCATTCCGTGTGCTCTGCCACAGTGCTATGGAAATCGAATGCGCGAGATCGGGTTCGAAAGCCGGAATTCGAACCCGGCTTAATTGACTTAGTGCGGCCCGAGTTGCCGTACGCTTGTAAACAAGGTTCCGGAGTCCTTGGCTTAATCCGGAACCGCATTTTGCAAGCCGCGGCGGCCGGCGAGACGAGGACGTCGCGGGGATGGTTTGCCGGATGGCCGGAAAACGTTATTTCAATCGCGTTTGGGGCGGCGTTGCTGCTCGCGAAGCAGGGATAGGACCTCGCCGTTTTCAGCTTCGTTTGACGCTGTTGACATTACCTTCAACTGAATGAGGTTGTGGATACGCACTGGCGCAAAGCTCGGCATAGTGATCATGGGTCTCTCGCTTGGCTGATGGACGCTAGCTCACTTCAGAGTATTCACCTTGCTAGCGAATTCACTGTTACTGGGTAAGCGCGCCGGGCATGCAGAATGTGGGATGCGTGCCGGCGCGCTTGTCCGTGGCTGTTTTTATTGTTGGCCAGTCCTTGAAAAGGTCCCGGTCAAAAGCCTTTGAACAATGTAAATAATAACAATGATAAAATACCTGATAATGGTCCCAGGATTACAAGTTGGACAGGAGAGGCCATTGCAAGCTCGCCGGTTTTTATCTGCCGTCTCATGACCGGCTGATAAGGCTTTGTTCGGGTTCTGAAAAAGAGATCCCGGATGCCGTTTACGAAATACGAGCGCCGGCCGGAATTTGAGGGATTTACCCAAGCAGCCAGATCCCGGCGAGCACGAACAGGGCCAGAAACACCGTCTGGGTGACCACCATCCAGATCGCCTGGCCGCCTACCTCGAGGAGTTTGGGGATCGAGGTTTTCATGCCGACGGCGGCAATGGCGGCCAAGAGTGCCCAGCTGGAGACCTGACCGGCAAGGTCGCGGGCAGTTTCCGGTACCAGACCGAATGAATTGAGAGCGGCCAGCGCCAGAAAGGCGAGCACGAAGCCCGGGATCAGGGGCGGGCGCTTGGCGTCCGGTTCCACACCCTTGCGCAGGATCAGGGCCGCCACGAACACGACCGGGGCCAGCAGGGTGACACGGATCAGCTTGACCAGCGTCGACATGTCCCCGGTTTCTTCATTGATCGAAAATCCGGCGCCAACCACCTGTGCCACATCGTGAATCGTGCCCCCGAGAAACACACCGGTCGCATCTGTCGACAGGCCGAGCGAGCTGGTCAGGATCGGATAAACAATCATGGCAAGGGTCGAGAGCACCGTCACGGTGATCACCGTGAAGGCAAGATCCCGTTCTGCGTGGTCGCGTTTGGGCAGGATCGAGCCGATGGCCATGGCCGCCGACGCGCCGCAGATCGCGACAGCGCCGCCCGACAGGAAAGAAAACATCCGATCCTTGCCGAACATGCGCCCGGCCGCAAGCGAAAAGCCGATGGTCGCAAGAACGCCGCAGATCACCACGATCAGCATCGGAAGCCCGAGCGCCTCAACCATTTCAATGCTGATGCGCACACCAAGCAGGGCGACGCCGATCCGCAGAAGCGTTCTGGCCGAAAAGGCGATGCCTTCGGCGGTCCGGTGTTCTTCAGAGAGAAAGTTCAGCGGCATCCCCAGAAGGATCGCCATCAGCATGGCTGGTGCGCCATAATGCTCATTCAGGAACTGGGCGGATATGGCAACAAGCCCGGCAATGGCGATGCCGGGGAACAATGTGTTCGCCCGTTCTTTCAGCGCATCCATCAAAATAGGTCCTTCAGGGGTTGTCGATTGGCAGTCCGCTTGGAACCGTGTCCGGGATGCCGAAGGGCGGGGTCTTTGTTGTTGTGCCTGTGAGGCTTTTCAGAAACGCCAGAAGTGCGGCGATTTCCGGGTCGGTGAGGGCAATCGGGACGATGTCGCGGGCACGGGCCTGGCGGGCCATCTCCCGCTTGTCTTTTAGGACGACATAGTCGATGTCCTCAAGCCATGACGTTTCGGGAAGCTTCGCCATTTCCGGCCTCCAGACCGAAAGCATGGCATCCGGGTTCAGATGATGGCGGACAATTCCTTCAAGCGTCGGATAGGCACCGTTATGGCCATAAGGGGCCGTGAGGGCGACATTGCGCAGCATTGGTGTGCGGAAGCGGTAGGCGTCCTCCAGCCGGTCGGTTTCCGCCATCCGTCCGGCATCGCGCACTATCGGGTCGAACCGGCGGGTGCGGCCTGGCCCGAACGGCGGCAGTCCGAGTGCATGAAACGCGTGATCGCTCAGAAGCTTGCCGGAATGGCACGTGGCACACCGGGCCTTGCCGTAAAACAGTGTCAGGCCGTGTTTCTGGGCAGCTGTCAGCGCTGTTTCATCACCGGCAAGATAGGCATCGAACGGGCTGTCGTTGCTTTTCCATTCCAGCGCCATGAAGGCGGCCAGCGCATTGGCGATCTCGGCAATCGTCACCTGATCCGAAGTGTCGATATGGTCAAATGCGTCGATAAACAGGGCGCCATAGGCAGGTACGGTCCGCACGCGCTTGGCGAGGATCGGCCAGGCCCTGTCGATTCTGTCGTGGATGGCGCCTGCCACCTCGTTTTCCTTCGGATTTCCCGCCATTTCGAATTGCGATACCAGCGGAAAGACCGCCTGGGCCGCAAGGAGCGAGTTGAGCCCTTCCGGCAACCATTCCTCTGCTGGCGAGTTGAAGCCATTTTCATAAGCGTCGCTGACGGACAGGCGGCCATCGTGGAACATCACCTGGACCTCTTTGGCGCCGAGATTCCACAGTGCGGAGGCGTTGCGCGGAATGCGCTTGCGGATACGGTCGCTGCCCTGACCTGGAGTGCGCGCCGGTCCCAGTCCGTCACCACCTTCTCCGATCCCGAGAGACAGCCCGTCTGACGTGCCGAAGGCCGGGTGATGACAGGTGCCGCAGCTGATGTTTTGATTGCCCGAGAGGATCTTGTCGTAAAACAGCAGCTGGCCGAGTTCGGCCTGACGGCGGTCGAAGGGAAGAAAATCCTGATCGCTCAGCGGAGCGGGCAGGGTGCCGCCGGCTGAAGCGCACGACACGAAAACAAGGCTTGCAAGGCCGGTGAGGGAGGAAAGGTGCCCAAGATGAAAACCCTTCTGAGTGCTGCTGCGCTTTTTGTGCTTGTGTTTCATGCTCCTGCCGCAGCCGAGATCGAAGCGGCGCGCGATTTGATGGAACAGGGGCAATTCGAGGCGGCACGGGCCGCGCTTTGGCCAGCTGCGCGGTCGGGCAATGCCGACGCGGAGGAGCTGATCGGCGTCATGTATGCCATGGGGCTTGGGGTCGAACAGGACGACCAGCGTGCGTTTGAGTGGTATTTGCGCAGCGCGATGAAAGGCCATCCCGGCGCACAATCGGGGGTCGGCTGGTACTACGAGATCGGACGGGGCATGCCCGCGCCCGATCTGGTCCGGGCCTACATGTGGTACACGCTTTCGGCCATCGGTGGCGATCCCGACGCGGCGATCTCTCTGGAAGAGGTGGTCAAGAAAATGTCCCGGCAAGAGATCGATAAAGCGCATGTCCTTGTCGGCGACTACAAGGTCTGGATGTATCCTTTCCGGTAGCCGCTATCCTCCCAGATCCTTGAGCACCGTCAGAAGCCCGTCGGCGCTGCCGGTTTCCATGTAGCGCTGTACCTCGATCACGATCCTGAGCTGTTTTGCGAGATAGGCAAGCCGCCGGTGGTCGTTCTCGATGTGTTTGGCGGTGACTTCGGCATCGATGGCCTCTGCCTCCTTCAGGAGCTTCTGGATTTCGGCCAGCGTCTTTTCGTTCTGGACGCCCTGCTTGCGCAGATGCGCCTTCACCGCATTGAGCCCTTCAAGCGCAATGGCACGCGCTTCATCACGCACGGTGGTGTCGGCTGCCGGATCGGCAATGGCATCGAGAACCCGGCCGAGTGCGTTGTCGAGCTTTGCAAGCAGTCCGTCACGTGTGGCGGTCACCGCCAGCGCCTTGACACGGGCCGGTAGTGCGGCGCCAGCGTCCTCGTCGGGCGTCAGCGCCACCTTGCGGGCTGCCACGAATGTCTTGATGATGAAACGGGTTGCCTCGACGGCTTGTGGTGTGCGGAAGATCGTTGCGGCCATTGCCGCACCGTGCTCGGTAAAGACCCAGGGGGGTGTCCGGCGCCCGCCATGCGAACTTGATATACCGGATTGGTATAGCAAGTTTTCGGCTTCGTCTTCAGTGAGCTGGAAGGCAAATCCGCCTTCAAAACGTTCCATGTGGGACTTGACCCGCTGGTTGAATTTGGAGGTGGAAAGGCCGAACAGTTGGGCAAGTTCCGAATCAAGCACCACGGCGTGACCGCGCGCGGTGTGGATTTGAGGTGGCTCTATCCTGCTGAAATCAATGGCGGATGTGGTCATGTCCAGGTCCGTGTGTTGCGTTCAGCAGGAAGGTGCATCAAGTAACAGGTCTGTGCCAAGGGTTGTGTTTGGATGTTGCGCGGATGGTGTGACTTTTTCGGTTTGGCAAATGCCTCAAAATCCCCTCTTCGATTGCCCGTTTCTGGCGGAAGCTATTGTTTAAGAAGCATTTTCAGGGAATGCCATCAATGGCGGAAGCCGCCATTGATGGCTTCCTGGCCAGTCTGTCATACAGGATCAAGTGTCAAGGGCGCGGACGCGCCGCTTCGCGGTCAAGGACCCTTGA
>NZ_SMMF01000560.1:0-1838 GCF_009711355.1 Roseibium sp. RKSG952
TTCATTGCCGGCCCGGCATTCGTGCTGAACCAGCAATTCATCAACTTTACCGGTGAGAACTCCGAAGCGAGGATCTATGGTGTGGCCATGGCACGCGGCACTGGTCTTGCCGATCAGACACTGATCGTCGATCATGCCGTGCCGCACTGCAACAGCCGTGAATTCTTCAAGACCGTTCTCGATGACCGGGCACGCGGGGTGTATCAGGGCCGCATCAATGTGGCGCCGCATGCCCAGAAGACCGATGGCGAAATGATGACGCAGGCTTTGCTTCTTTCGGAAGAGGCCGAAATGGCCAACAAGCCGGAGCTGGAGATCTTTGCCGACGACGTTATCTGTGCGCATGGCGCGACCTGCGGGCAGATGGACGAGGATCTTCTGTTCTATCTGCGCGCGCGCGGCATTCCGGAAGACGAGGCACGCACGCTTCTCGTGCTGGCGTTCCTCTCCGAAGCCATCGAGGAATATGACGAGGACAACGTGACCGAAGTGCTTGAAGCCCGGGTCCGTGATTGGCTGGCGGCCAAGAATTAAAGGAGCAGCGCCGTTATGACGGTTGCAACCGCAATGACCGAAACCATTGCCCACGACTATGATGTCGAGGCGATCCGCAAGGATTTTCCGATCCTGTCGCGGGACGTCTATGGCAAGCCTCTCGTCTATCTCGACAATGGGGCGTCCGCGCAAAAGCCGCAGGCCGTGATTGATGCGGTCTCGAAAGCCTATGGCCATGAGTATTCGAACGTCCACCGCGGATTGCATTACCTGTCGAATACGGCGACCGACAATTACGAAGCTGCGCGCGAAAAGGTGCGCAGCTTCCTCAACGCGCCGTCGGTCGACAATATTGTCTTCACGCGCAGCACCACCGAAGCGATCAATCTGGTGTCCTACGGCTTGGGCGGGGAGACATTCGGTGAGGGCGATGAAATCGTTCTGTCCATCATGGAGCACCACTCCAACATTGTTCCCTGGCATTTCCATCGGGAGCGCCACGGCGCGGTGCTGAAATGGGTGTATGTGCGCGAGGACGGGTCGTTTGATCTCGATGCATTTGCCGAGGCTCTCAGTGACCGGACAAAACTTGTTGCGATCACGCACATGTCCAATGTTCTGGGCACGGTCGTCCCGGTCAAGGAGGTCTGCCGGATTGCCCATGAGCGCGGCATTCCGGTTCTGGTCGACGGCAGTCAGGCGGCTGTACACATGCCGGTCGATGTTCAGGATCTCGATTGCGACTTTTATGCTTTCACCGGCCACAAAGTCTACGGGCCATCGGGCATTGGTGTGCTGTATGGCAAGGCCGACAGCTTGAAAGGCCTAAAGCCGTTTAACGGTGGTGGAGAGATGATCCTCGATGTGACCGAAGATCTCGTGACCTACAACGAGCCGCCGCACAGGTTTGAGGCAGGGACCCCTCCGATTGTCCAGGCGATCGGACTGGGGGCTGCTCTTGATTATATTGAATCGATCGGGCGCGAGAATATCGCGCGCCACGAAGAGGATTTGCGGGATTACGCCCATGCGCGTTTGTCGGAAATCAATTCCTTGCGTATTTTCGGGACGGCTCCGGGGAAGGGGGCAATTGTCTCTTTCGAACTGAAGGGGGCTCATGCGCATGACGTCTCGACAATCATCGACCGGTCGGGTGTTGCGGTCAGGGCAGGGACCCATTGCGCGCAACCGCTCTTGGCAAGATACGGCGTGACCTCTACATGCCGGGCAAGTTTTGGGCTCTACAACACACGCGCGGAAGTGGATGCACTATACGACGCGTTGATCAAGGCCCAGGGATTTTTGGGGTAAGGAAGGTTCGAGATGGAAAATACGGCCACCAT
>NZ_SMMF01000233.1:0-411 GCF_009711355.1 Roseibium sp. RKSG952
ACACGACCGCCCGCGCGCTTGAAATCTCGGCAACCGCGGCCCGGACCTTGCTGGCAGATGCGGAGGCAGCCGGTCTCTTGCGCGAGATCACCGGCCGGGCCTCCTACCGCGTCTACGCCCTGCCCTTCCTGGCCTTTGCCCGCAAACCGGCCGGCCCCAAAAAATCCGCATGGACCGCCAGCGAAAGCAAGGCCTCTCCCCTGCCCTCCCCTGCGGCGGCCATCGAAAAACACAGCGCGGACCCGCGGGCCAAACTGGACCGGCTGCTTGAGGAAGCGCTCGATCTGGCGCGGCAGGCCGACGAGGCCTCCAGCCAGGTCCGCAAAAGCCTCGGCCAGCTGTCCGGGTACCGGTTCGACCGAAGCAGACATGAAGGCTGAACCGCACCGGCATGGTTGCAAAAGGACGCAT
>NZ_SMMF01000670.1:0-3667 GCF_009711355.1 Roseibium sp. RKSG952
TAACGATATCTGAAGGCATAGAGATATGACAAAAGGGCCGGTGGCAACACCGGCCCGGAGCGGACGTTTACAATCTGGCGTCCCAATGACAGAACAACCTACGGTCTGCCAGACGCTGGTACCAGCCTCTCAGGCTAAGTTCAACTACATCCGTGCTAGTCAGAATCGCATAATGCAGGTAAGTTCGCTTTAAAATATGGGGCGAACATGGCACGCGGTGAGTTGATAAAAAAATTACTTGCAAGCTACGGCCACGAGGAAGAATTCCGCGGGGTTGTTGAGCAGATAATCTCTGAAGAGGAGAAGAAGAATAATCGCGTGTTGGCGCAAAGTCTGCGTAAGACGATGGACAATATTGGTTCGGCGGCGCGCCCGACCGGGGGGCTTTCGCGCTTGGTCCCGTTCCCAGATGAGGCGAATGACTTCATCCAGCGGGTGGAACCGGTGCATGGCCCGCAGGATATCCTGCTCTCGCCGGAGAACACTGAGCTCTTTCTGGGACTGATCCGGGAATTCCGGCAAGCAGACCGGATCAGGCGTCACGGGCTTCCGGTGCGATCCAAGCTACTGTTTTGCGGACCGCCCGGCACGGGCAAGACCCTGTGCGCCGAGGTCTTTGCCAATGAGCTCGGGCTTCCCTTCTTCCATGTACGGCTTGACAGCCTGATCTCTTCTTACCTGGGCGAGACCGCGAGCAATATCCGCAAGACGTTTGAATTCGCCCGCCGGCAGCCTTGTGTGCTGTTCTTCGACGAATTCGATGCGATTGCTCGCTCCCGCGAGGAAGCCGGCGAACACAGCGAACTCCGGCGCGTGGTCAACAGCCTGCTGATATTCATCGAGCAGATTCAGCCGAGCGGCTTCCTGATCGCGGCGACCAATCTCGACGGGCATCTCGATCCGGCCGTCTGGCGGAGGTTCGATGAGATTGTTTGGTTCGATGCGCCGGACGCGTCAATGGTGAACAAATACCTGGTTCATGCTTTCCGCAATATCCGGACCTCCTTCGATCCGGTTGGCTATGCCGCACAGCTGCAGGGATATTCTTACGCGGACCTTGAACGGGTCTGCGTTCAAGCAATGAAACTGTCGGTCCTTGGCGGTAACACGGCGGTATCTGACAAGGATTTCCGTGAAGCGATGCGGGATGCCAAGCGACGGCTGACACGCAAACAGAAGCTGGAAGCGCAGGTCGGGGAGTAAGCCGTGCCGCGCCACCAGCATCTGCAGCTCCTGCGGCTGCCCGAAACGATGGAACGGCGGAAAACCGGTTTTCCCGGCCCGACGCCATCACGCGGCGGCGGATACGGCGGTCGCGTGCGTCGTCAAGTTGAAGAGGCCGTTCGGACACAGCAGGAAAGTCGGCCGCCTCAGTTCGTTGATCCCTCGTTGATCCTGCGGGTGCAGATGCAGGGGATGCTGCTCGAGGAGGACTGGGAAGCACTTGGCCTGACGCTTCTGTCCAGCGACCAAGACCGCAACATTGTCCTGTTCTCTTCGGAAGGCGATCTCTCGGCCTTTCTGCAGCGCCTCGAAGCCTACGACGGACCTATTCCAGAAGGTCAGCGGGGGAGGCGCTATGAGGGGTTCGTCACGCGGATCGAGGACGTAGGCACACTGAGGCCCCACGACCGGCTTGGTATCCGCCTGAGGGAAGCCGGGCTCACCGAAGCGGAGGACCTAGTAAGCGACGAGGTCTATACGGTCGATATCGAGCTCTGGGACTTTGGCGGGCGGGCTGCACGGGAACGCAAGGCCGGGGAAATCGAGGACTTCATCACCGGCAGCGACGCGGAAGTCTTCGATGTCTACATAGGTCCGTCGATTACGATGATGCGGGTTCGTGCTCCCGGACGGGTGTTGCGGCCGTTGCTGGCAGTGCCCGAGGTGGCATTCATTGATCTGCCGCCGGAGCCGGACCTGGAATCGTCTGACTTCGTACAAATGACCCTCGAGGACGCGCCGGAAATTCTGCCGTTGGAGGCCAACGCGCCGGTCATCGGCGTGCTGGACAGCGGCCTCAACGAGCATCCGTTCCTCGAGGGGATCGTTGTCGAACGGACGGCTTTTCCGGCAGAACTCGGAACCGCCGATATCTGGGGGCACGGGACGCGGGTCGGGGGCGTTGCACTATTCGGCGATCTGAGGAACCGGCTGCGGGACGGAAGGCTGCAGCCGGCCGGGCAGCTGGTGTCCGCGAAGGTGGTGCAGGACAATGGAGCTTTCTACGAGCGCCGGACGCTCCCGCGGCAGATGCGTGAGGCGATCACCCAATTGCATCGGGCACACGAATGCCGTCTCTTCGTCATCTCGCTCGGAGATGTCCGCGCGCGCAACGAACCCGGGCGGGTGGGTCCTTGGGCCGCAACACTCGATGAACTGGCACGCGAACTTGACGTGCTGATCGTCGTATCCGCCGGCAACCGCGCCCCGCGCGGCGGATCATCAGTCGAGCAAGCGGTCACCGAATATCCGGCATATCTGCTCGAAGCAGCGAACCGACTCTGCGAGCCGGCCGGAGCCAGCAACGTCATCACGGTCGGGGCATTGGCAAACGGGACGGGCGTCGGGGCCAGACATGAACGAGATGCTCATATCCGGCCGATCACTCAGCCGCTCGAACCATCTCCCTTCTCCCGCTCGGGACCCGGTGCGGGCGGCATCCGGAAACCCGATTTCGCGGATATCGGCGGAACGCTGGTATTCGACGCGCCCTCAGCCAGGCTGCAGTCGGCCCCACACATTCCGGAAGCCGGCGTCATCACGCTGAACCATGAGTTCACTAGGCAGCTTCTTACGAGCGGCATGGGGACTTCGTATGCTGCGCCGATGCTCGCTAACAAAGCCGCGGAGTTGCTTCGGCTGTTCCCCGCTGCTTCCGCGAACCTGATCCGGGCACTTCTTGCGGGGGCATCAAGCGTCCCCGACGCTTGCGCCCGCCGTCTGGCAGGCATGGATCTTGCCGATCGGGCACGTATCTGCGGTCATGGAATGGTGGACACGCTGCGGGCTGCCTATTCCGACGATCACCGGGTCGTGCTTTATGCGGAGGACCGTCTCAGTATCAATCATTTCGCGGTGTACCGCGTGCCGGTGCCGCCGGAGTTCCAGGGTAACGGCCGACGCACAATCCGTGTTTCCCTGGCATTCGACCCTCCAGTGCGACGAACCCGCGCCGAATACATCGGCACGAAGATGAACTTCCGGCTTCTGCGCGGCTGTCCTTCCGCCGAAGTATTTTCTCATTTTCGCACGAGAACGGCAGAGGAAGGCGATCCCCCAGATATTCCAAACAGGTTCAAGTGTGGCCTCGAGCCTGGACCGAACAGCCGGGACAGTCAGACATTGCAAACAGCGGCGAAGACATTTGTCCAAGACACAACCGGCTACGGTGACGAGTACTACTTGGTGGTCCGTTGTGTCGGAGGCTGGGCCGAACCGCAGGAAGTCGCGCAGAATTTCGCGGTGGTTGTTGAGCTTGAACATCAGCCAGCTATTCAGCTCTACGCGAGACTAAGACAGCGGGTTCGGGCATGAAGTCCTAAGATAGTTGGGGCTTTCTGACGCAGATTTTGCTTTGTTGAGAGAGCGGACGTTCGTGCGATCCGCAGCGAATTCACACTTCCCGCCCTGCACGGGCATTTGGTCGACCCGCAACGAACGGCAG
>NZ_SMMF01000845.1:0-16261 GCF_009711355.1 Roseibium sp. RKSG952
TTGTGTTGCACTTGGCGCTTGAATTCACTCCCTGGTCCGAAAGCCGAATAAGCGGCAAGGACCTCGAGGCCGCGTTACGTCAGATCAGGCAAAGCTCGGTCAGATCCCGGCGCATGGCATCAGGCATGGCGGCCGCGTCGCTGCCGCCCTTGATGTCGGATGGCGCGTCCTGGGGTTTAAGATATCGCCAACCCTGAAACGGGCGTTTTGGCTGGTACTGGGTCAAAACCAGATGCGGCTCCAGAACCAGATCGCAGCGCTTGACACCGGCCTCATCGGTAAACGGGCGAATATCCAGCAATTTCTGCCGCACCTGTATCCGACCCTTGATCACCCAATAGAGCGACCCGCCATCCAGCAGTTCCTCGCGGCGTGTCGGGACCATGCGTGTGGTGTGTTTCTGTTCGACCGGCGCACCGGCCAGCCGCTGTTGTTCGACCCGAAAGTCCACCCAGGCCTGCAGGCTTTCCACACTGTCGGCGCCGACACATAATTTTACCAGATGCAAGGTCATGCTCTTCAGGTAGCGATCCTGTCAGGGCGGTCAACGCCGTTGGACCTTGCTGCACCGCTTTTGCACAGTTCCCGGCACCGCCGGATCTTGCAGCATCTCAAGAAACAGGCTTTTCTTGACCTATGGACGTGTTTGTGACAGGCGGCACCGGAACGATAGGCAGATCCGTTATTCGGCGGCTGATTGCAGATGGCTGCTCCGTGATCGGACTGGCCCGATCGGAGGCCTCCGCCGAAAAACTGCGCCGGGCCGGTGCAAGTGCCTATCCGGGCGACTTGACAGCCCCTCAGGGCTGGGCGGAACGGGCTGCGTCCTGCGACGCCGTCATCCACACCGGCGCAACCTTTGATGCCGATATGGCCGCCGTCGACCGGCAGGCGATCGCCGCCCTCCTCAAGGCAGCCATTCCGCGCCAGAAGCGGCTGCGCCTTGTCTATACCGGCGGTATCTGGCTGTTCCCGGATTCGACACCCGACGCACCGCTGACCCAGACCAGCTCCTTCGATCCGCTTCCAGCCTTCAAATGGTCCGCGGAACAAGTGCGCTCCCTGTTGAGCGCTCCGAGCCTGAACCTGTCGGTCATCCACCCGGCCCTGGTCTGCGCCACGAATTCCGGGCCGCTCCACAACATGGCCCGGACGGCGGCACGTGGCGAACCGTTTCAAACCCGCGCAACTCCGGACACGCGCTGGCCACTTGTTCACGCGGATGATCTGGCAGGTCTTTATGCCAGCATGTTGAAGCACCGCGCGTTCCGGGCCGCGGTCATTGCCGCTGCCATCCCGGGCGCTCCGGTCGGCACCATCGCGAAAGCCGTCTCAAAAGCGACCGGACAGGATGTCACTGTTGAAACGGTTGGCGCTCCGGAGACGTGTGACCCCAAATTCGACTGGGCCGCCGGCTATGCCAAGTCCCAATCGGTCCGGACAGAAACAGCAAAACGCATGACAAACTGGGCGCCCGATTTCGAGAGCCTTGAAACCCTCACCGGCTCGCTGTTTGCACCGGCATGAGATTTGGCATTGAAACAGTCCGGGACACCAAAAACAAAACGGGCGCGGTTGCGACCGCGCCCTGAAACACACATTGCCTCAGCTTGTTACTTTGCGACGGCAACGGCCTGTTGTGCCCCATCAACATCATTGAACAGCACCAGAAGCGCCAGCGCGCCCCCGATTGCGGCCACCGTCCAAATCGTGACGCCCCAGCAGGACTTGTTCACGTTCTCTTCCATGAAAACCCTTTAGTGTCTCACAGGCACGCTTCCGGTTAGGGAATATGGCCTCAGTGGGGCGGTGAGGTAAATGATTGGTATCTGTTTCGCAAGTGCAAAATTTGAGCGGCAGCTCCACGAAAACTGCATCCCCAACCTTACCCGTTGTGAAACATGGCTTTTCCGGAAAGGTGCTGGATAGTACACAGTCAAGCGTGCGGAAAAATCCGCGAACACTTCGTTAAGGATTGTTACTTTTATGCATCCCCTCGGCATTCTGGACATCGCGGCGGTTACCTGGTTCTTGTGCGCCTGGTTCGGCTTCAACATTGTCGTCGAGTTGAGCCCCTTGCGCCAAAAGACGCTGTCGCACGCCATGGACAGCTACAGGCGGAGCTGGTTGCGCGCCATGTGCAACCGCGAGGTGAGGATCATGGACACGGCCATCCTTTCGGGCTTGCAGCAGGGAACAGCCTTCTTTGCTTCCACCGCACTGCTGGCGATCGGCGGATGCTTTGCCCTTCTGGATTCGACCGAACGCATTCTGCAAGTCGCTCAGGATCTCTCGATTCCCGTTGAGGCAAGCCGCACGCTTTGGGAAATCAAGGTGCTCGGCCTGATGCTGATCCTCGCCTATGCCTTCTTCAAGTTCGGCTGGGCCTACCGGCTGTTCAACTACTCGAGCATCATCATGGGAGCGGTGCCCGAGCGCGGACACACAAGCGAGGCCGGCATCCATACAATTGCCGACAAGGCGGGCAACCTGAACGTCCTCGCCGGCCGCCACTTTAACCGCGGACAACGGGCCTTTTTCTTCGCTGTCGGCTTTCTAGGGTGGTTTGCCGGACCAATCGTCTTCTCGGCGACAACGCTTGCTGTCTTGCTGGTCCTGCTACGCCGTCAGTTTGCCTCAAGAGCCCGCGATACGGTGCTCGCCTCGACAAACGCCCTTGCTTCGGGACACCACCCCTCCGGCCCTTCCGTGACCAAATGAGGTGAATAGACGGAAACGGGATCATCAAATCCCTTCACCCGATAGCTGCCGAATATGCCTTGCCGGCATCCCATGATGTCTGCAATGGCGTCAGACACTAGGACCTCCTTGTCGAGATCCTTGGCAAGCTCGGCAATCCGGGCGGCCAAATTGACAACCGGGCCGATGACGGTGAAGTCAAGCCGGTTTTCTCCGCCAACATTTCCGAAAAACACATCCCCGGCATGAAGCGAAATGCCGACCCGCATGCTGGGGGTGTAGCTGCAGGTGTTGTTCCGGTTGATTGCCTCAATGCGCCGGGTGGTCTCCCGGGCGGCACTGAGCGCCCGCCGCGCCGCGTCCCTGGCACCGCCTTCGCTTTCATAGGGAAAGATGGCCATGACCTCATCGCCAATAAATTTCAGAACCTCACCGCCATGCGCTTCAACCGCTTCGGTCATGGCGCCGAAATACTTGTTCAATAACAAAATCAGCTTGTCTGCTGGAAGATCGTTGGAAAGCCGTGTAAAGCCGCGCAAATCGGCAAAACTGACGATTGCAGAGATCCACTCGCCATCGCCGCGCTGGATCGATCCGTTGAGCACCCGGCCTCCGGCTCTGGCACCGACATAGGTGTCCAGCAAGGTTTCGGCCGTCCTGCGCAAGGTTCGCAACTCGCAAATCAGCGCAAGCGGGCGATTGACGGATTCAAAGATGGAAATGTGGCCGGGCGTAAATCCCCCGGGCGCCTTTGTCGCAAATGTCAGCGCCTTGTAAGTGCCGTCGCTGAACGGCAGCGGCAAGGCAATATAGTCGGTATAGCCTTCCTGCCTGAGATCATTGATGATGCCGAATTCGTCAGGCACGCGGTCCGGCGCAATCCGGCACCGCACCGACCGGCCTTCCGTGTAAACGATCCGGACCGGGCTGTTGAGATAGACTTCTTCCGATTCCTGATTTGCAGGATAGCGCCGCAGCTCCCGCAGCCCGTCGCTCGTCCACACGGAGGCTTCGGCCCGGACATTGGGATGCAGCAGAACGATAGCGGTCGTCGCCCGGTCCACCGGAACCCCGCCCGCGCGCAAGCGCCCGGCAAGCTGCTCGATCAGCTCCAGACTGTCCTTGAGTTCAACAGCATCTGAATACAGCCACTGGACCACGTCCGCAGCGACCAACGGAGCTTCGAGCACCATATCGTCATGTCCTAAGGATAACCACGCGCCCAATATATAGGACCAATTGGTCCAAATTGAACCCCCGTAAGGATCAACCGGCGAAAAAATCCGCTTTCTTCGACAATCAGCCTTCCCGCGGCCCCGGAAAAAGTTCGGCGGACCGGCCACTTAGCCAATAGGCTGCAAGTCCGAGCCATTCCCGGAAAGCGGTATCAAAGCGGCGCAGGCCTGACGACGCATCGCCGAAACCACGAAACCGGTCTTCCCTGCCCCGCGTCCGGTAGTCGACCGGATAAGGCACGATACCGCTCCACCCGGCCGCGCGAAATGCCCCGACGGCTCTGGGCATGTGATAGGCTGACGTGACAAGCAACCATTTCTGCCCCTGAACCGGCTTGAGCACGTTCTTCGTGAAAACGGCATTCTGCCAGGTGTTGGTCGACCTGTTTTCCAGGACAATATGCTCCGGATCGACCCCCAAATCCACCAGCAACCCCGATGCGGTTTCAGCTTCACTCACGTCCGCAGCCGGATCATGTCCGGCGCCGCCGGAATAGACGAATATTGCATCGGGAAGCTTGCGTGCGAGCACTGCGGCAACAGTTACTCTTTCCGCCGCCTTTGTCATTGGCACGCCGCCGCGTGTTGCTGCAATTCCGGTATCAATCCCGCCACCAAGAATGATCACCCCGTCAATCCCGGATAGCTTTTCAGGCCGTTTGAAACGATCTTCAAGTGGCAGAATCAGCCAGTTCGCAGCCGGCGAAAACCCCGCGATCAGAAGACCAATCAGAGAAAGACACAGGAACAGCCGCCCTGCCAGCTGAAATCTGGACAGCAGAAGGATGAATCCAACCACACCGAGCAGAATCAGAAAATTGGACGGGCGCATCAGAAAATACGCGATTTTTGAAAGATAAATAAACATGCCATCAGCACACAAACACAGATCATGGCGCTTGGCGAATTTGCCTCAATCACGGCCAGGCCAGCGATTTTCATCTCCCCACCAGATATATTAGCAAAAATGCCTTTTGAGGGACCTTAACGTGGATGTTTTTTCAAGGTTCAAACCCAACAAAACTGACCACAAGCATATGAAATAATGAAACATTCCCCGAAATCGCGTCACAATCCGGCCCAATTGACCCGTCATTCTGAGTTCACAAAACTTACGTATCGGCATTTTGCCAAATTTATGCGTAAATATGGATTCATAGGGAGACTGTGAGGACGATCACAGCCACAGACGCTGGACGGCTTCACTGTAGCAACACGGTCAAGTCTATGTGAATCAAAGGGGTGAGGGATGACTTTGTACATGAAAATCGGGGGCCGGCCCGCCCTTGAGCAGGCATTGGTCGAACTCCGCTTCAAGTTGCGTGCAGACGCTGGGTTTTCATTCCTGACGCAACCGGAACACTATCTTTCCAACGGTGACCTTTGCGAGTTTCTGGTTTTCCTGTGCGGAGGGGCTCCGCTTTATGAAGGGTTGCCGGTCAACGTGGTTTTTGGCCCTCTGTGCCCGACACATGACGCCTTCGACGCATTTTCCGGTCACTTGGCAAGGTCTGTTTGCAAGGGTGACATCCAGGTCGAAAACGACATTGTCGACCTGCTGAACAAGGTCCGCCCGTCGATCCTTCCGGGCAACACCGATGCGGCACTTGCAAATAGCGGTGACGTGGCCGAACAGGTGATGCATTAGCATTGCCGGCCCGGCCTTGCGGGACCGGTTGTCCCAAACCGGCCCACGCGCCCGCACTCAAAATCCCGGGCAGAGACCTCTGCATTTTGCTGGCCTATGCAATTTAACGCGGCAATTCTGCCGGTTATCATCTTTGGGGAATTGAGATGACGTGTTCACGGAACGCCTTTGAAGGCGGTTTCCGCCTTGAAAGGCTTTATGACCAGTTGGCATAAGAACCTGATTGTCAAGGGTCTTGAACATGAAAAAGGGCGCCGCTAACGGCGCCCGATTGACCAGTCAGAATATATGATCCGGGGACCTAACCCAACTCGGACACATTCGTCACGGTCTTGCCGACCAGGCCATATTCGATCCCTTCCTCCGGGCTCATCCAGTAGTCGCGATCGGTGTCCTTCTCGATCCGGTCGAGCGGCTGGCCGGTGGCATCGGCGAAGATCTTGTTCAAGCGATCCCGCATCTTGATGATTTCCTTGGCCTGGATCTCGATGTCGGTCGCCATGCCGCCGGCCCCGCCGGACGGTTGGTGAAGCAGGAAACGGGTGTTCGGCGTGCAGAAGCGCATTTCCTTCGGCACAGACACATAGATCAGTGCACCCGCGCTTGCCACCCAGCCCATGCCGAGCATGCGCACTTCCGGGGCAATGAACTTGATCGTGTCGTGGATCATGTCACCGGATTCCACGTGTCCGCCCGGAGACGACACGATAACCGTGATCGGATCGTTGGAGACCTGCGCCAAGGCAAGCAGGCGCGCGCAAACATCGCGGGCCATTTCCTGGTTCACCGGACCGGTGATCAGAACCGTACGGGCATCGAACAGGTGCTTGTCCACCTGAATGGACTGCTGGCTCTTGGCTTTCTCGTCTTCCTCGTCATCGAGGCGAGCTGGCACCATTGTCGTGTAGTTTTTCATGCGCAGGATTGGCTCCGTTGACTTGTTGCCGGCAGGACGCCGGCCGGTACTCGGCCCTGTCTAAACGATCCGTGAACGCCTCGCAAACACAGGCCCGGCAGAAAGTCCTTCAAAAGGACAACTCTTCCGCAACATAAGCACGCCACGGCGCGCGTCAATCCATACCGCGCGGCGCGGAGGCGGGTTTCCCACCCCTGCCGGCCAGTAAATGCCAAATCAGCGCAACAATGAACGGAAGCGACGGCCAGTAGAACCAGAGGGACGACAGGCCGCTGGTCAAAATGTTGAGAACCAGAAAGAACAGGATCATGAAGATGCTGGCCCGAACCCGCCTTGGCTGCGCCGCAAGCCAGGCACGCGCCTGCCCAAAACCGTTGACGGGATCGGGCGGAGCTGCTCTTGACTGTCTCGCCGCGTCTTCCCCTGCATTGTCATGACCGGCATCAGAACCGATAGGGGTATCCGGCTCATTCCGGCCACCAAGCCGGACCGAAAAGGCACCTACGGGCTCCGATACATTTTTCAGTTTCTTGCGCCCAAGCGGCTCAAACCCGAATGCCAACTTGCTGCGCACCTGGTCATAGACCGATTGCGACAGCATGATCCCGCCGGTGGGTGCCATTTCCTGCAGCCGGGCCGCAATATTGACCCCGTCACCATAAATGTCGTCACCCTCGACCATCAGATCGCCGAGATTGATCCCGATCCGGAACTGCATCTTCTGTGCGTCCGGCAAGTCCGCATTCTTCACGGCAAGCTCGTTTTGGATGTCGACGGCGCATTGCACGGCCTCGACAACACTTGCGAATTCGACGATGACGGCATCGCCCCATGTATTGACGATCCTGCCGCTGTGCCGGCCGGTAAGCCCCGCCATGATTTGCCGGTAATGTTTCAACCGGTCCAGCGTTCGATCTTCATCGGCCTCCATCAGCCGCGAATAATGCGCCACGTCGGCACACATGACCGCCGCCAAGCGGCGTCTGGCCCGCTGCATCCTGCCTACCCCTGTTCCGTACACCCTAAGGAATGGGAAGTTCCGGACCGAATTGCAACCTTGTAACCCGCAATCGAACCAAACCGGCTTCAATTTGCGGGGAGGCAGCTTACCCGGCTCAGGTTTCGGACACCCCTTTCAGAACCCCAAGCGCGGCTTCCGCCGTGTGCTCCGGCACAAAAACATGATCATGGTAGAAGGCCGCAACCACATTGGCCGAAATCCCGGCATCGGCCAGCGCTTTTGAGATCGCAGCCGTTAGCCCGACCGCCTCAAGGCTTGAGTGCACAGTCAACGTGATCCGGCGAAAGCATGGGGAGCTTCCCTGCCCGAGACGATCCGCCTCCTCTGCTGTCAGAATTGCAGTCACCCCTTCTGACTCCCGAAACAGGCCCAGGGGATCAAGGGCTGCAAGCTCCGCAAGCGAGCGGTCGCCGAAACTGCAAAAGACGTAGGCCTCCGGGTCGAGTTCCGGCTTCATATGCCGCAACAGCGCATCCAGACTTGTCTCTCCGGTCATCGTCACCTCAAAGGAACGTGCCACCGCCCAAAAACGCGGCAGCACCTGATTTGCCCCGGCTCACGCGGTCTTGTTAAAAATCTCGCGGCCGATCAGCATCCGGCGGATTTCCGATGTGCCGGCACCGATCTCGTAGAGCTTCGCATCGCGCAACAGCCTGCCGGTCGGGTATTCGTTGATGTACCCATTGCCGCCAAGCAGCTGGATCGCATCAAGCGCCAGCTTGGTCGCATTTTCCGCAGCAAACAATATGGCGCCGGCGGCATCTTCCCTGGTCGTCTCCCCCCGGTCACACGCCTGCGCAACCGAATAGACATAAGCCTTGGTGGCATTCATGGAGACATACATGTCCGCGACCTTGCCCTGCACCAGCTGGAACGTGCCGATCGGCTGACCGAATTGCTCGCGCTCGTGGACATAGGGGATCACGGCATCCATGGCCGCCTGCATGATCCCGACCGCACCGGCCGCCAGAACCGCACGCTCGTAATCAAGGCCCGACATCAGAACGTTGACGCCCTTTCCAACCTCGCCAAGGACGTTTTCCTCCGGCACTTCACAATCCTGAAACACGAGCTCTCCGGTGTCGGACCCGCGCATGCCCAGCTTGTCGAGCTTCTGCGCCACCGAGAAGCCGGGAAAGCCCTTTTCCACCAGAAAGGCCG
Organism: Roseibium sp. RKSG952; assembly: GCF_009711355.1. NCBI lineage: Bacteria > Pseudomonadati > Pseudomonadota > Alphaproteobacteria > Hyphomicrobiales > Stappiaceae > Roseibium > Roseibium sp. RKSG952. The sequence continues at coordinate 8,682 of NZ_SMMF01000845.1, forward strand.
TGATGCCCTTGGGGCCTGCATCCGGGTCGGTCTTGGCATAGATGATCAACGTATCGGCGCACGGACCGTTGGTGATCCACATTTTCGAGCCGTTCAGGATATAGCGGTCGCCCTTCTTGTCCGCACGCAGCTTCATGGACACCACATCCGATCCCGCACCGGGCTCGGACATGGCCAGCGCGCCGATATGCTCGCCGGTGACCAGCCTGGTCAGATACCGGGTCTTCTGCTCGTCACTCCCCCAGCGGCGGAGCTGGTTGACACATAAATTCGAGTGCGCACCGTAAGACAGGCCGATACTGGCCGAAGCGCGGCTGACCTCCTCAACGGCGACACAATGTTCCAGATAGCCCAGCCCCGAGCCGCCCCACTCCTCTTCCACGGTGATACCGTGAAGGCCGAGGTCGCCCATTTCCGGCCACAGCTCTTTCGGAAACCAGTCTTCCTGATCGATCCGGTGCGCCAGCGGCGCGATCCGGTCCTGACTGTAGGAGCGCACCGTATCGCGCAGCATGTCGGCGGTTTCGCCGAGATTGAAGTTGAACGACGGAAAATCGTTGCGGATCATCGTTTTTCCTCCCATTTGCGCTTGTCGTAGCGCACAAAATTGCTCAGCACGCCGATCTTGTCATAGAGCTGGCGGGCCTGATGATTGTCGTCATGGGTGTGCCAGTAGACATTGGTGCAGCCTTTCACTTCAGCCGCCTGATAAACCGCCTCGATCAGCTTCCGGCCAACCCCTCCGCCCCTGACGGTGGCATCGACAAATAGGTCTTCGAGATAACATGTCGGCGCGATGGCCCAGGTGCTGGCATGCGGCAGATAATGCGCAAAGCCGATCAACCGCTCCCCCTGCTCTGCAACAAGCCCGTCATGCCCGCCGTCTCCCAGAAGCCGTTCAAACAGGGTATCGGTGACCTCTTCGGGCAAATCCTGCTGATAGAACGCAAGATAGGCCGCCCAAAGCCGCAGCCACCCGGGCCTGTCCGTCTCGCACAAAGGCCGCACACACACATCAGTCATTCCATTCAATCCTTCATTCCGGCCACGGACATCAGCGTAAACAAGCCGGTTGCCACATGGATTTCGGCGTCCCCTTCCACGCCGTAAACATCGCTCTTGCAGATCGTCAGGGTGCGGCCCGGTTTCACCACCCTGCCCCGGGCAACCAACCGGCTTTGGCGGGCCGGGTTGAGCAGATTGATCTTGTATTCGCTGGTCAGGACGCCGCAATCGGCGGGAAACAGCGTCAGGGCCGCGTATCCGGCGGCGGAATCGGCGATTGAAGCGGTTCCCCCGGCGTGGAAAAAGCCGTGCTGCTGGGTGAGCTCGAGGCGCAGATCGAGGGCGATATCGACCTGCCCCGGCGCGACATGGACAAGCTGTGCCCCGAGATGGGCCATAAAGGCCTGCCGCCCGAAACTCGCCCGGGTCTTTTGCGCCCAATTCGGATCCCGCACCTCCAAAATCACGGTTTTCCCTCCCCAGGCAGTTCAGCAGGCGCAAAGCCCAACTCCCGCAGCCGGTCGCGGCACCCTGCCTCGACTTCGTCAAGCTCTTGCAAGGTCAATTCGATGTCCCGGCGTTTCTCGCAGAGCTCCTTCCGGCGCTCGGCGATCTTGTCCATGAGCATGTGCAGCTGGCCGCCCTCCCCCGGCGCCTTGCCGTACATCTCGATCAGCTCCTTGATTTCGGCAAGCGAGAAACCCAGCCGCTTGCCGCGCAGGATCAGCTTGACCCGCGTGCGGTCAGCGGGCGTGTAAAGCCGTTGACGCCCGCGCCGCTGGGGCGCAACAAGCCCCTGCGCCTCGTAGAACCGAAGCGTGCGGGTGGTGACGCCGAATTCCTGCGTCAGATGCGTGATGGTGTAAAGCCGCTGCATGCCAAATCCTTTGGCCGCGACCTTCCAGCGTTTTTACGTTAAAGTCAATATATCAGTTTTTTATGTTTTTTTTCAATATCTTAAAAAGAATCTAGTACGCAATTTCGATCAAGAAGCCAACATGAAGGCAAGCGCCATTTTCCGCAAACAAGTACACCCACTTCACATGCTTCAAAAAAAATTAAATCCAATTGAAAAAATAAGTAATTTTCACAGTATTTCATTTAATCACATTGAAATATAATGCATATTTTTGATATTTTACTGAATTTAATTCCGGAATATAAAATCTATTGTATATAGTTCACTTAATTATCCTTAAGAAAGACCGCATGCACGGTAATCACTGCGCAACATCGGAGATCGGATTTGGCAGAAACGGCACACGGCGCTTCGGACAACGGCACACCAAACACCGGAACGACGGCAGATGCGGCCAGTGAGAGGTCCTCCCAAGCCTGGAAAGCACGACTGCTCCTTGGCCACAAATCCATGATCACCACAACACTGAACCTTGCAAACCCCCGGACAATCCTGCCCTACCTGTGCACCGCTCTGGGCGGCGCCACATTTGTGGCAGGCATTCTGACACCCATCTTCCAGATCTCCAGCCTGGTCGGCTCCTCCCTGTTCGCCCGGTCATTGCCCGGCAAGGCCAAAACCACCAGTTTCTGTTTTTCGGCAGCCTGATGTGCCTTTTCGCAATCGCCATGGTCACAGTCACCGCCCTCTCCTCCCCAGCGGCAATTACGGTCGCACTGGTGTTCATATTCGGCACCTGCACCCTCGGCATGTCTCTCGGCGCCCACAAGATCGCCCTGGGCCGCGCGATGGCCCACGCCTGGCATCCCGGTGAAAGGCAAAAACACCTCTCAACAGCCGAAGTGATTGCGGGGCTTTCAAGCATAGTGATCGCGCTTGCCCCTGCATTCATCTTTGAAACCGTCGACGAATTGACATCCCATATCCGGCTCCTTTGGGCCGCGCTGTTTTCCATAGCGCTCGGAATGTTTATTGCCGTGGTGTTTTCCCGATCACCCGCCCAGCAAGCAAAAATCGACCGCGGCACAACCACAGCAAAACCAAAAACATCAATCTTCAAGCAAGCGCGCACCAGTTATCAAACACTGTTCGCTCTGACGTGGTTCAGGCGCTTCATGTTCATGCGCGTGATGCTCATCTCGGTCCAGTATGGTGCTGTTTTCTACGCACTTCATGCAGCAGAACAACACGCCGCCAAACCGGGATCCTTGCTTGTGTTTGCGATATCCGGCGCACTCGGCGGCCTGGTTTCCGGCGTCATCAGCAGATTGAAAGCCTTGAGGGATTCTCGCCATTGCATCATGATTGGCGCATTGGCAGGCTTGATTGCAGCAGCGATTGCCCTGTCAATGGAAATTGAACCGACCGTCAACCTTGTTGTCGTGTATACTTTGGTGTTTTTCTTTCTGGCCATTGCCGACGGGATTATCTACATCGGTTACACCGCTTACTATCTCGACAGGATCGACAAGAAACATGTCGAGAACGGCCTCGCCCTCAGCAAATTGATCGTTCAGCCCTTTGTCTTTGTGCAAACAGCCATTCTTGCCTATGTGGCGCACTTTCATCACGTCGGCGTCCCGATCGTCATCCTTGCGGTCATTGCCGTGCTCGGCGTTTTGTCAGCAGCAGCGCTTCCCGGCAGCAACCCGGCCCGCCTGACTGCAAGGCGGGTGTAAAGGCTGCCGTATGCCCGCAAACCTGCCCCAAGATCCACTGGTCAAATTCGTTCGACGCGGCAGCGAGGCAAGTTTGAGCACATTGCCGCGAGGGTGCCGGAAATAAAGACAGGCTCCGCCAGCAGGCCAAAAAACTTCCGAAATGACCGCAATATCAGCGCAAGACATACTGTCCCGGCATTTCCCGCAGAGCCCCTTCCAGCACCCTTACGTCAAAGTCAAATGAATCTAAATTCCTCATTAATTTCAATTTTTAAGCCACACTTATTTGAAACTGCGACTGGAACCGCGCCCTGCGCATAAAAGCCAGCCGCCTCCTTTCAGTAAAAAAACACCACACAAGGCAACAAAATAGTAAATCAAGTAAAAAAATATGACATTACATAAATCCATGATATTAAATCGATTTTTAATGAAAATTAACGCGTAAAATCCAATAAAATAAACAATATTACCTCACACGGCGAATTGAATACTTCATTCATTGAAAACGCAAATCTGGAGACCGGTCTTGGCGAAGAACAGCGTCGACACCCCGGCTGAAAACTTGAGCCAAAAACCAAATCCGGCATTTCGAAGCAAAGCCCGAAAGGCGCGCCTGCTACTGGGCCACAAATCCATGGTCACCACGGCAACAACCCTTGCCAACCCTCGAACAATACTACCCTATATTTTTTCCGCCCTCGGCGGTGCAACCTTTGCCGCAGGGCTTCTGGTCCCGTTCTTCCAGATAACCACCCTGATAGGGGCCGCGATCTTCGCTCCGCTGATTGCCCAAAAAGGGCAAAAACACCAGTTTCTGGTACTCGGCTCACTGATGGGCCTCTTCGCGATCTCAATGGTTATTGTCACGGCAACCACTGCACCAACACCGATCATAGTGGCACTGGCGTTTTTTCTCAGCACCGGCACTCTCGGCATAGCCATTGGCCTGCACAAGGTCGCGATGGGACGCGCCATGACCGACGCATGGCATTCAGGAGAACGGCAAAAATTCCTGTCGATGTCCGAAGTTCTCGCAGGAATTGCCGGGGTTTTCATCGCGCTCGCGCCCGCAGTCTTTTTCCAGACAGCCGACGAGATGGCATCACATATACATCTGCTCTGGGCCGCATTTTTCGCAATCGCGCTCGGGCTCATCATGGCAGCCGCCTTTTCCAAGTCCCCATCAGGCAGCCCCGCAAACAGCACGACAACACCCTCAAAATCAAGGAAAACACTGCTCGAACAAGCGCGTGAAAGTTACCGGATATTGTTGGGGCTAGCTTGGTTCCGGCGCTTCCTGCTCATGCGCGCAACGCTGATTTCCGTTCAGTATGGCGCAGTTTTTTACGCCCTTCACGCCGCCGAGCAACATGTAACCAAACCAGAATCCCTGCCAGCATTCGCCGCCGCCGGTGCGCTTGGCAACCTCGCGTTGGGAGGCATCACCCGTATCAGCGTATTTCGAAATTCCCGGCATTGCATCATGTTCGGCGCATTGACGGGATTAATCGCGGCCGCCATTGCGCTGTCGATGGAAATCAAACCTTCAATCAACCTTGTCGCGGTCTACAGCCTGGTGTTTTTCTTCATGACCGCTGCCGACGGGCTCATATATATCGGCTACACCGCCTACTACCTCGACAGGATCGACAAGCAACATGTCGAAAACGGCCTTGCCCTTATCAAGTTGATCGTTCAGCCGTTCGTCTTCGTGCAAACGGCCATTCTTGCCTATGCGGCACACCTCCATCATGTCGGCGTCCCGATCGTCATACTGGCGGTGATTGCCGTGCTCGGCGTTTTGTCAGCGGCTACCCTTCCCGGCGGCACCCCAGCCCACCTGGCTGGAAGGCGAGCGCAAAGTCCGCCGGAGACCGGCAAATCCGCTCAAGATCCGCTTGTAAAGTTCGGCCAGAGCGGCGGCGCGGCAAGTTCAAGCACATTGCCGTCAGGGTCCCGGAAATAGAGACTGGTTCCGCCAGCAGGCCAAACGACCTCGGAAATGACCGGAACATCGGCGCAAGACAAATAGTCCCGCCAGACCTGCAGCTGCGCGGCCCCTATGCGGAAGGCGAAATGGGAATGACCGGTCGTGTCATGTCCGGGCACCACCCCGCCCGGCGTTTCGATATCCTCGCCCGTATGCCCGCGATGAAACACCAGCAACGTCTGGGCCGGACCGGCGTCATAGGCATATAGCCGGTCGCCAGCCACCATCCGGGGCAGACCGAGCACCCCGTGATAAAACGCGTGCGCGGCCTCCATGTCATCGACATAAACCGCCGTTTCCAGAATACCGCCGATCTTGGGAGGCTTGACCATGAGATCCTCGTCACTTCGGGCAAGCCTAAAAACAAAACAGGCCCGCGCGCAAGCGGACCTGTCTTGAAGATTTTTCCCGACCTCAGGCGACAGTCAGCTGAACGTCGACATTGCCGCGGGTTGCGTTGGAATACGGGCAGACCTCATGCGCCTTTGCAACCAGGCTCTCAGCCGTTGAAGTATCCAGACCCGGAAGGGAGACTTCCAGGGCAACCGTGATGCCGAAGCCGCCTTCGGACCGCGGACCGATCCCGACCGTCGAGGTGACAGCCGCATCTGCCGGAACGGCGATCTTTTCCTGGGACCCGACGAATTTCATCGCGCCGATGAAACAGGCCGCATAACCGGCCGCGAACAGCTCTTCCGGATTGTTGCCTTCACCACCTGCACCACCGAGCTCCTTCGGCGTGGACAGCTTGACCTTCAAGGATCCGCTGAGGGTTTCCGCTTCGCCATCGCGTCCGCCGGTTGCTTTCGCCTTGGTCGAGTAAACGACATTGACACCCATCTTGATCTTTCCTTTCGAAAAACTCGCATCAATTATATCGTGCGCGATATAATTGATGCTGTTGATACCGCCACCCCGACACCCCGTCAAGCGCTTGCAGCTCTATCGCGCGCGATTTATATAATCGGAATGACCGACGAGCCCCATCAGATGTGTATCCTGGAGGTGCTTGGCATGGAGCCAGGCCCGGAAACGGAGCACAAGCCGGAAGACCAAGCACTGCCAGAGCCTGCGGCCACGCCGGAACAGCCGGCGCAGGGCATCATGGAATTTGCGCAGCCCCAGCAATCAACGCCGGTTGACGGCGGGCCGGACGAGGACGCGATGGACGAGGGCGACACGGGCGGCGGCGAAATGGAAACAGGGAGCGACGGACAAGACGGGCTCTTGCCCGAAGACGTGCGTCTGCCTCTGGATCAGCTGCTGTGCTTTTCGCTCTATTCGGCCACCCACGCCATGCACCGGGTCTACAAGCCGCTTTTGCAAAAGATCGGCCTGACCTATCCGCAATATCTGGCGATGGTTGCCCTTTGGGAAAGGGACGGTGTGCCGGTCAACTCGCTGACGGAGCGGCTTCAGCTGGAAACCAACACGGTGACCCCGCTGCTCAAACGGCTTGAAGCCATGGACCTTCTGACCCGCGAACGCTCCAAGGCCGACGAGCGTCAGGTCCGGGTGACCCTGACCGATAAGGGCCGGAAACTTCAGGAAAAAACCAGAGGCTTTGCCCGCTGCGTCCTGTCGGCGACCGACCTCGACCTTGCGGAGGCAATCGAGCTTCAGACCCGGATCATGAAACTGCGCGACAAGCTGCGCGGTGCCGGGTAGGATCTTTCATAAAAAAGCAGCCTGCAAACAACTCTCTATCATCGAAAGCTATACGCTACTTAAAACAGTCTTCCAAAACCCAGTTTGGAGCTTCAGGCAACTCCACACCCTTCTCACAAAACTCATCCATCATCGTTGCGTAGATGTGGTGACCTGCATTTATAATCCGGCCGACCTGCACTCATCGCCATTCTGAGCCCGAATTATATGCGTCCATAGGGGTGGCCAAACCCGAATTGCGAATGAACCCCCATTTTTTGTGACCAGCCTGCAATCACAATTCTCGGCCCAAATTATCTGTTGCCAGAGCAGAGCTGTAGAAAATCGGCCCAGG
>NZ_SMMF01000136.1:0-283 GCF_009711355.1 Roseibium sp. RKSG952
TGCTTTCAGTTCGGATTCTTCGGTTAGCAATAGAGCCCGTCATGATCCGAACAGCACTCGACACGCTCCAGCAGAAGCTATCGGCCGGCTTATCGTTGAGCCATAGCCGGCTTGAAACACTCTGCCTTCTGGTGATTGGCATTGCCAGCGTGCGCACGGTGAACCTGAGCCATATCAGTTCTGAGATGCCAACACAGGCCAAGCTCGAAAGCACCTATCGCCGCTTGCAACGTTTTTTCCAGCATGTTTGCCTCGGACAAGACTGGTCTGCCCGTCTTGTGGT
>NZ_SMMF01000174.1:0-330 GCF_009711355.1 Roseibium sp. RKSG952
TCCAGGTGCTGCTCGGCCATGCCAAGCTGACGACGACGGCCCAGTATACCCACGTCGCCACCAAAACGATCAAGGATACCGTCAGTCCCTTCGGAGGCGCTCAAAAAGCTTCAGGACGCGACGTTGCGACGGGGACTGGAATAATAGTGTGCGGGGCCGGTGCCCCGTCCAAAGCTGGAGGTCGCTGATATCTTCCGGCGTTATGGTCCCACGTGGCGGCGGGCCAATGCCGGCCATGTCAGCCTGATCCAGCTCAAGGTCATGTCGGCGATCGAGACCTGCCGCACGCAGGCGCTTGGTGGGCATGTGGCGGCCTGTGCCAAGTGCGGC
>NZ_SMMF01000030.1:0-211 GCF_009711355.1 Roseibium sp. RKSG952
TGGCTCGACACCCAGTTCCGCCGCCATCAACGCGGCAGCCCGTACAGGCCAGTTGACCCAGACATCGCGTTCCTGCCGCGCCAGCCGAAACACCAGCGACAGCGCGCGGGCCCGGTCGATGAGCTCACCCTTCAACTTTTGCAGCCGCAGACGGCGTTCCTGCGCCTTTAGAACCTCGTTGGCCGTCCTGGCCTGCAGGAACGTCGTGCCG
>NZ_SMMF01000730.1:0-5930 GCF_009711355.1 Roseibium sp. RKSG952
TAATGCACGCGCTTCTTTCCCATGTTCGCCTCCTGGAGCCGTCAGTCTAATGATTTGCGATTGTCCGGAAACAGGGACGAACTCCAGTTCTGGCGTCCAGCCCTCCGCCAGACGGGCTCCATTCAATCAGAATAAGGTGAACCGTCTCACTCTGAAAATGTGCGAAAGATTTTGAACGTTATCGGCCTGATGACCCCGGCGAAGGATTATGCTACGCAATCCACGACCCAGAAAGCGCCGCCTTTCATGGCCCAGTGCAAGAGCTTATTGCAGCGAAAAAAATGGTCGAAAAACCGGTATCGCAACTGAACCTAAAAAGGAGCGTTTCAAGTGGTGCGCTTGTTCACCATCACTATTCCGATCACGACCAGGACCAAGGCGCCAAGTTGGATCTGGCTGGGGATTTCATGAAAGAATGTGAATGCCAAGGGAAGCCCAATGGCTGCTGATACGCAGCCAATCTGACTGAGGTAAACCGGCCCGGCTTGCCGTTGCAGCTGGAAAAACAGCGCATATTGAACAGTAAACAACAATATCTGTGCGATGAGCAATCCAACGGCTGAAAAAGAGAAGTTATCAGGCAGTATCGGAACCCCCATGGCGGGCGCAAAGGCCAGAAGAAATCCGAATCCGACCGCCATCATGCCGACGCTCAGCACCTCAGGGCTCGCGTTGGCTGGCCATCTCAAGGTACGGTAGACATTGCCCAAGGCGAGCAACACGGGCAAAGAAATGGCGCCCAATATCCAATTGCTGATTTGCGGATTGACGGAGCCGGCATTGAGAGCGAAAAGCGCGCCGCCGGCAAGTCCGAAGAGAACTCCGCTCATGCGCATGACATCTAGACGTTCCAGACCGATTATCAGAGACAGAACGTAGGTCAACACAAGCGGAAACGCGTATGTCAGCGTGACAAAGCCTGCACCTACGTGAGGCGCAGCGGCAAAAGCTATCGCACTTGGAGCCACAAACAAAAGCCCGGAAACCAATTGATAGGTTACCAAGTGGCGGCTGAAGCCCCAGTATCGGGGCTTGTGTTTGTCATCGGGCACCGGTTCGCGGTGAAGGTACAACCCGGCACTCCGCAGTACAGAGGCACCACACAGCGACCAAAGAAGCAAGGTTAGCGGGTGCCAGCCAACTGTTGGCGCGGCCTTGGCGAAAACAGCTGTTACTGCAAGCAATGCACCAATTATCAACAAGAGCACCAACGAGGGCACCTTGAGACGCTTTGGTGCATCCAGCAAACGGTCATTGGATTGGGGTGAGGTCAGCGGCAGTTCATCCACTTGAGCCATAGGTATTCCTTGAAGGGGTTACCGCAGATCGCGTTTAAAACGGGACTTGGTGAATAGTGCACTTGCGATCAGAGCCCGGGTCTCGTCCGGCTTGATCTTGTAGGCACGGGCCTCGGTAAAAACGGCTGTGCGACCGGAGCGTCGAACTTCTGCCTCGAAATCGACCTCCAACCCAAGGGGAGCCGGCGACATCAGGGATGAGGACATGGATGTTGTGAGCGCGTATTCCCCCGTATCCAGCAGGGGAAGCGTCGCCAACATGCTCACTACATCCAGCATGGAATATATCACTCCGCCGTGGAGTGTATGACCGAGATTGTCGATGTTTTCGGTAACGGTTAACCGGGCAAGACAAAAACCGGGCCTTTGCGCGATCACCTTGAGGCCGCAGAACTGTTGATAGGGGTGGTTGATCAGACAACTGCTGAGATGTGCAGCATGTGGCGGGATCGGGAAACTCTCGGTTTCAGCCGCTTGGATGTCGGAAGGATCTGTGGCGGGATAGGCATTTTGCATGGAACTGCCCTTTCGGCGCGTGCTTGTCACATATTTCTTTCTTTCAAAGCGAGCTCGCAATTATTTCCAGCATCATCTCCTCGCTTCCGCCCCCGACAGGCGTAATCCGGCTGTCGCGATAAAGCCGTGCGAGCAAGTTGTCATCCAGACAGCCTTGACCTCCCGCGATTTGGGCAGCGTTTCTAGCCGCTGCTTCAAAACACTGCGAGGCTGTGTTCTTCGCCATCGCTAAAAATATCGGGTCCGGTTTGTCACTGCTGGATGCGACTTGTTCCAGAAAGGCCGCGGAAACGCAGATTTCGCGTTTCATGTCTGCCAGACGGTGCGCAATGGCTTGACGTTTAAGGAGTGGCGTTCCCGCAATATCGCGTTCGCGCGCAAAGGCAACTGCTTGCTCAAGGGCCAACACCGACGACTGCACGGCCAAGGCTGCAAGATTGAGCCGCTCTGCGGCCAAACCGGACTGAAGCAGTCTTCGTGCCGGTTTGCCCGGTAAAGCAATCGGGTAGGCTTCCGTCTCTTGCATGTGCACGTCTCCGATTGGCAGGGCTTGCCAGCCGATCGGACGGAGGGGTTTAATCTTTGCACACGAACCAAGCGCTACAAGAAACAGCCCGATTTCTTGCGCCTCAGGACTCCCGTGACGTGCCGTAACTATAAGCCAGCTTGCCCGTTGGGCATGACAGACAAACGCCTTATTCCCCGAGACCAGATACCGTCCGTTTGGTCCCCGCTCTGCAAAGGTTGTAACTTCATTCAGATTGCTGCCGCCGCCGGGCTCGGTCAGGGCAATATTGATCACTTGGTGACCGCTTAGAATGTCGGCTGCAGTTAGCCTGAATAGATCGGGAGCCCCCTCAAGCAGAATTTTCAGGCTGATCAGATGCGCGCTCAAGGCAACTGCAATCGCTTGAGAACCGGCACGATTCAGGCTTCTGATATAAGACAACCGGGTAGCGCTCGGTGCAGTCACAACACTTGCCGGGTCTTCCCGCCAGTGCGGGTCTCCCATGGCGAGGATGCCCTGTTCACCAGCCTCCCTGTATAGTTCCGGTGGGTAGTGCCCGCCGGCTTCCCACGTTTCGACGAACGGCTCAATTCTATCTCGCACAAAACTCACAAGGAGCTCGTGCCTGTCCTGCACCGGTTTCATGACACTGTTGCCCCGGAAAGGTTCCGGAACCGCCCCATGATCGGTTTCAGCGCCTCCTGGGAAACATTGCCTTCCGGATCGAAGTAAAAAAGCCGGGTTACCTCGTCCATGACCTTGATGAGGTCTTCCGAGCGTTTGGCGACGCGTTTTTCATACCTTTGCAATGCGGAGGAAACCGGCGCGTCGCAGTTTGCGGCAAGGGTTTGAGCAAGAACATATCCATTCTCGAGGCCCAGCGTGAAGCCGTAGCCCAAAGACGGCAAAAGCGCATGGGCACTGTCTCCGAGGAACGCGACATTGCCATGGGTCCAGCAGCTTCCCTCGCTCATAGAGTGCAAGTGATTACACAGGACGTCTTCATTCCGGGTCACCGAGATCATTTGCCGGAAGACTTGCGGCATGTTGTCAATGTGCTCCAATAGGTCGTCCCGCCAAAGCTGCTGGTCGACGGTTTCAACCTGATAGGCGACAAACCAGTAACGCTGTCCCGTCGCGTTATTAACCGGATAGGTCACGCAACGTGAATGGATGTTGGAGAAGATTTGGCAACGGTCATCCAGAAGGTCGGGATGCCGAAAGCGGACCATGCCCCGGGTCGCTGACAGTCCCGAGCTGACTGGAAGCGCAAAATTGCTCTTGCGTGTCAGGGCTTGCCGCGTCGACGAAAACACACCGTCTGCTGCAATCACCACGTCAAAATCAACAGTGGTTCCGTCATTGAAGGTGATGGCCGTTTGATCGTGTTTATGGTCCAGCTCGGTGAGCGCCTTGCCGTAGGAAACCGTTCCTTCTGGCAACAGTTCATTGAGATAGCGTAGAAGACCGGCACGCCGGAACATTACGGCAGGAGCGAGGAAATCACAGTCCGGGAGCCGGACCGGGACAGAGCTGATCAGTTTGCCAGAGCGGTCATGGGTATCAAGAAACTCGATCGGCTGCCCATGCCTCAAAAAACCTTTATTCCCGGCTATCAGTTGCAGGACCTGAACCCCTTGCGGCCAGATAAAGATGCCGGACCCACTGTCCCTCGGACCATTGGCCCTCTCGAAGACTTGGGCTCTCAGACCAAATTTTTGCAGCAATGCCGCAACTGCAAGACCATTGAGGCCTGCACCGATAATGGCGATTTTCATGCTGCTCGTGCCTCTTCGTTGGTATCGAAACTCAGTCCGAAGGCCTGGCGCATCATGCAGAGACTGACCAGTTCCATGACCATTGGGTCGAGACGCGCCTGATCGCGCGGTGCCTTGGACGGCAGTTCGTCCAAAAGTGCCGTTACCTTTCGTGGTTCAAAGAAGGGTATGTCGGAGAGCGCAGAAAGCGTGAGGGTGTCGCGTACCAGCTGATAAAGACGTCCATTCTTGAACTGTGTTGCTGGAGGAGCCCTGAAATAATGCTTCTTTCGATTGTATAGCGATGTTGGGAGGTATGGTTTCATCGCTTCCCGCAATGCATATTTTTCCCGTGTTCCGCGTACCTTGTATGTGATTGGCAGCTGTGCGGCCTGTTCGATAACTCGGTGATCAAGCAGAGGGACACGTCCTTCGATAGAATGCGCCATCTCCATTCTGTCCCCCAGAGTGGTCAGTACGAAATTTGGCAGGAATGTCTTTGCCCAAAGGTACATCGACCTGTTGACCGGATCGAGATTGTCTAGACGACTGTGATCAAGGCGATTGTAAAGTTGGCGGTACGGCTGAACATGTCCAAAAGTGGTCCGCATAGAGTTGGCGTATAAGGTCTGCAGGTCTGCAAACCAGCTTGCCTGGTTTTCGATCCAGCTGACACCGTGTTGCAATTGCCGATTGAGCCATTTGACATCTGCGGATATGCCGCTCGCCTGAGAGGCTGCAAACTTCCATATTTTCTGCCGTTGCTCCTCAATCTCCGAAGCGGGTTGCCCTTCAGAGTTGTAAAGAATCATGTCCCGGACAAAATGCGGATAGCCCGCAAACACCTCATCAGCGCCCTCCCCCGTAACCACGGCCTTGAAACCGGCATCCCGCACATGACGAGACAGGATGAACTTGGCAACACCATGAGCATTGAAAAATGGCGTTTCATTGTGCCAAAGAGCCCGCTCGAAATTGTCTGCCAGATCCGATTGCCGGATCTGAATTGGCCTGAAATCAGCGCCATTGAAATCCGCAGCTTCCTTGGCGAATTTGAACTCGTCAAACTCTTCCTTTTCGCCGAAGGACAAATGGAAAGCGGGGAATGGGGAGCCGGAAAGATGAGTTGCGGCTCCCAGCATTGCAGAGCTGTCTATTCCGCCAGACAGATAGAATGCGATTGGAACATCGGCTTTCAGACGCGCATCAATCGCTTCCATAATTACGTCATGCACGCCTTGGATGATTTCGGGCTCCGATTGAGTGTTCGCCCGTTCACACAGGGTTGAACGATCTGGGAATTCGAAATCCCAATAGCGGATTTGGGATACGCGCGTATCGTTGACCACCAGCATGTGACCGGGTTGAACCGAGTGTATGCCGCTGAAAAGAGTGTGGTCACTCAAATAGAACGATCGTGTCGCGTAGGCTTCCGCATCCCAAGTCGCCGGGACACCTGCGGCCAGAATCGCCTTGATTTCAGACCCGACGTAGAAAGTGCCGTTATGCTCGGCATAGAATAACGGTTTGACGCCAACCCGGTCGCGGACCGCGAAAAGCAGGCGTTCTCGCGCATCGTAAAGCACAATTGCAAATTCGCCACGTAACTTCTGGAAACCGGCAGTTCCATATATCTGATAAAGATGCAGTGCGATTTCGCTATCCGAACTGGTGGTAAATTCGCAGCCGCTCTTCTGCAAATCGGCCCTTATCTCTTCAAATCCGTAGAATTCACCGTTTACAATCAGGTGCACCTCGCCGTCGGGGCTCGCGATGGGCTGCAATCCATTGTCCAGTCCCATGATTGACAGCCGATTATGGCCCAAGGACGAAGCCGCTCGCGCGGCAATG
>NZ_SMMF01000662.1:0-3436 GCF_009711355.1 Roseibium sp. RKSG952
GCGTGAACTTTTGAATCAGACTCTAAGGCGTCGGTGTATTAATTCCGAATTCTTCCTCTAGAATGCATTTTAGTGCATCTGCGTTCTTGAGTGCGCCTAGGTCTATTTCTTTTGTGTATTCTTCGGCTTCAATTCTGAGTCTAGGAGCATCCGCGATAACCTTGATCTCTCGGTCTCCATTCGAAATGAGTATCAGATCCTGTTGGCCCAATCTGCCGCCCTCCGGGTTGATTGTCACCTCCAGCTCACCGCATGTTTCTCGGTATTCTCCGATTGCCTTTAAGAGATAACAGACGCCTGTATTGCTTGCTGTTCCGGCGGGGATATCTATTGGGACCAAAGGTGCATTTGGAGCACCAATCTTCTCCATCACCGCATCTGCTATGGTGTCTTTGTTGTAGTTTTCGCCCAACGTGCCGAAAAGGCAGTGTAGGACCGGGCCAAACTCCGATAGATCCTCTGTTTCCCAGATTGTTTCGTGCAATCCAATGTAGAAAAAATCGGGGTGAACCTGAACGTAATAAGGGCTATCCTTGCCGTCCTTTTTGAAACTGAGGGTTATATCCTCCTCATTTAAATACTCCGGAATCTCAATAACCATCTGATATCCCGCTCTTTCGGCGGAAAATTTTAGGTCAGCAAAAGTTGTTTGCAACATCTTGGTTGTCGGCATGATGACTCTCCATTGGTAGATATGGATTAGCTACATGTCGCTGCGCAACCTACAATACAAACGCCGGCCGACAGGACGTCTCTACGATTCGTTCATTTGCTCTGCCTGGGCTAAATGATGCCAATCGGCCGAATTTCCATGCGATCCACGACATCGCAGAACACTTCCCGCCCTGCGGACACGAGGTCGGTTATGTTCGCGGGCAATGCAAGGAAGCCACCATTCGTTTCAACAACCTCTTCGCAAATCCTGGTGATCGCCGTAGCTGTTTGAGTGTTGGTGTGGAATTTGTGAACGGCCAAGGCGGTGATCGCCTTCTCTTTCACGTTGTTGATGATTTCTCCGTCGGAATCGATTGCTGCTAGCACCGGGTGAGCGCATGTGAGCAAACCTGCGAAGACGGTTGATCCAATCGTTTTCCGTACCATGCCCATATTGGCATCGGCGACCGGCCATACATTGTCGAGGTGGCTCGACAAATGTTCGATGGCGATCTGAGCCATCTCGTCCTCGGTGCGCTCAACCATCAGGACATCGGCACCGAGAACAACGACGCAGTCCATGTCGTTGATGTCGGTTTCACAGATCGCCTCGGCCGCCATGTCCAGATCCGGATCGACGCCCTTGGCGCTGATGAAGCTCTCTCCATCGTATTCCGGCATCGGGAGCACGTGGAAGACCATCGTATCGTCCTTAAAGATGGCGTCGACGCTTTCCTTGTAAAGACTGGCCATCTCCATAGCGATCCGATCCGTCTCGGATGCGGCGATGTTTTGGACAGCGGCTTCCTTCATCGCCTTATTGAGACCGAACTCTGTACTCATGTGGACACAAACCTCGCATTTGGCTTGGCTCGTCAACTTATTAATTTTCGACGTAACCCTGTTGTAACATCCCAACGGAAGCTAGCCTGTCATAACTTCCGTTGTCTCTGATCTTTGAGTGACCGAAATCGCCAACCTACACATCGGCTCGACGCTCGTTCACCTCGACTTCACACTCTCCTCTTTCAACTTAACGTCCGATAACCTTCCTTATCGGACGTCAGGAACTCGAACCCGTATTCCCAAATCACCCCCAGGTATTTAGCCGTCTTTTGACGGCATCAACGCGTTGGGCAGATCGGAGCTATCCGAATTGAAACCCTCTTAAGTTCGATAGGCCAGCAGGACTGCCCCATAGGGAATGCTTCGTAGACATTTTTTACGAAGAAAAAAAGAGAAAAGTTTGATTTTTTGCCGGTTCCGCGGAATTAAAGTTAATGGGCTGTTTAGGTTTCGTGATCAAGTTGATGGATTCACTCAAGGAATTAACGACTCGTCAATCCGCTTACCTAACGGCGCTCTTGCGGTTTGGTGAATTTCGAAACGAGTCCTTAATATATAAGGCATCGTGGATGAAATGAGGTTTCGGATCTTGCAGGTTGAGGATTTCGAGGGCGAATCGAGAAGTTTGACAACGGATGTCATGTCCGGTGGTTCCTCTCTTGCGCTTATTGATGCCAAAACCCGAGAACGCTTGAAGAACATCATCGAGGACGGCACGCCGCTCAACACGAAGAGGGCATATGCGTCCGACATTCGCTACTTCTGGGCATGGTGTTCCGTCATCGGATTCTCCGACGAACCCGTTCTGCCTGTTCCGCCCGAACTCATCATAAGGTTCATCACTGATCACCTTGAGGGCATGGAACCGGAACATGACCAGGAAATGATCGCCCGCGGCGTGAAGTCCGTCTCCGGAAAGCACGCTATCACGACGATCGACCGACGCCTTGCAGCTCTCAGCTCCTATCATAAGGTCAAAAACCTTCCATCTCCTTGTTCCGATCCCGCCGTCAGTCAGATCATGTCTAAGGCCCGCAAGGCGGCCGCTCGACGCGGATATCGTCCAAAGAAGAAGAAGGCAGCGGTTCGAGATGTCCTCGACATGCTTCTGGAGACCTGCGCTGCCGGGCGGGCCATCGACATTCGGGATGAGGCGTTGCTTTTGTTCGGTTGGTCGACTGGCGGCCGACGTCGGTCGGAGATCGCCTCGGCTCGCATAGAGGATCTTGAGCCTGTAGGTGACGACTTTCTTTATCACCTGGGTCTCACGAAAACCAATCAGTCGGGAGACGAGGACAAAACCGTTCCAGTTGCCGGACGCGCCGCCGAGGCTATGCGCGTCTGGCTGGAGGCGTTTGACCTCTCCGAGGGGCCGATCTTCCGCGCCATTGATCGGCATGAGAACATTTCGACAACATCTCTCGACGGGCGATCAGTTGCCCGCATCGTCCAAGCCCGTGCTCGTCTGGCCGGGTTGGATCCCTCTTCTTTCGGCGGACATAGTCTGAGGTCTGGTTTCATTACCGAGGCTGGCCGACGTGGAAGCAACCTCTTCGATGCCATGGCGCTATCGACGCACAAGACAGTCCAGATCGCCGCAGGATACCATCAGGCTGGGGCATCCCTTCATAATGAAACCGCCCGCATGGCCGACTAATCAGGAATTCTTTCCGGTGACTACTCCCCACCCTTCCGGTGAGGCTTCTTGCTTCTCAGGCTGCAACGGACATTAAGCCCAAAGGACTTCCCGCCAGATTCGACAGTTCCTCAAGGTAGGCATCACGGCTCTGGATGTACTGATCGAGGTCGAGGCGGAACTGACCATAGAAATTAACCCACTCAAGGTTACCGACTTCGGGCGGGTCATTGACCACATAGTACTTTCTCAGCGCCGTAATCGCGTCGAGTCCGGCCAAAACCCCATCGGGTTCCGAGA
>NZ_SMMF01000792.1:0-9572 GCF_009711355.1 Roseibium sp. RKSG952
CTCCGGCAGGATCGAGACCGAAGGAGCGGCGGCACACGGCATTAAATCGGAAAGAGGCGGTGCGAGGCTGACCAATGAAGGTGCCATCTCGGTATCCGGTTCCGAAGCCAAGGGCATTAGAAGTGAAGGCTTGTCAGCAACAATCGTGAACAGCGGAACGATCCTGTCGGTAGTGTCCGACGGGATTGATTCGACCGGTGCGGGCGCGTCAATCACAAACTCGGGAACGATCACGACACGGGCCGATAGCAGTTACGGGATATTGTCCACCGGCTTCGGGGCCTCAATCGCAAACTCCAGTTCCATCTCCACATCCGGAGATTTCGCACACTCGATTGCGGTTTCCGGTGAGGAAGCAGATGTGACCAATTCAGGCCGCTTGAGCGCCTCTGGTCTGGAGGGGTACGGGATCGAGAGCAAGGGAACCGGCTCTTCAGTTGCAAATCAGGGGACGATCACCACCACTGGCCAGTCGGGGCATGGTATCAAGTCCGAGGCTGGCGGGGCGGTACTGACCAACGATGGGGCGATAACGACCAGCGGGTTGGCAGCCAAGGGTATCAAGAGCGAGGGCGACACTGCGGTGGTTTATAACCGCGGGACGATCACGTCCCTTCAGTCCGGCGGAATTGAAACCCTGGGCATGGGCGATATGATTGTAAATTCCGGACAGATATACGCTCCAAACGGCTCGGCCCTGGATATCCGCGGGGAAAGCAGTGCCATTACCTTGTTGTCGGGCAGTGTGCTTGAGGGGGAGGTGTCTGTCACCGGATCGGGTACGTCCTTGACGTTTGGAGACGGTCTGAATGCCGTGTTGACACTAACAGGCGATGGTCTCGGCGAGGTTGCCTTCTCAAGTGGTGTTGGCGTCATATCAGGTTCGGTTGTGGTTGCCGTGGATCCGAGTCCATTTGGGGTGGCAGACGACATCCTGATAGACGTGACACGGAGCTATGGAAATGCGCTCGAGAGCAGGCTCGCATCCCAACGCGCCTGCGGTGCCGGGATGGAAGCATCGGACGTTTGCCGGCGTGGCGTTTGGGGGCGGGCCGGGATTTCCGGTCTGGACACGCAAGGCAGTGGCGGCTTCTCGGGATTTGACGGAACCTTCGGCGACGTGGTCGTTGGCGTTGACGCACCGGTATTGGGCACGGCAAATGCTGGTATTTTTGCTGGTTATACGGGAGGTAGCCTGAACTACGATCAATCCGCCTCCGATACCGATATTGATGCCTATTATGGTGGCCTCTATGGCGGGACAGTCTTCAACGGCTTCTTTGCGGAAGCTGTTCTCGGCGGTGGCCTGATCCGGTATGATGACCGCCGGACAATAACGAACAATACGGTTTCGGGTGGCGTTGAGACTGCCCGCGCTGACCATTCGGGCTATTTCCTAAGCCCGTCACTGACTGTTGGACATCCTTTGCGCCTGAAAAACCTGGACCTGACCCCGAGCGCACGGGTCCGCTATGCGTGGCAGAATCTGGAGAGTTTCTCGGAAACCGGCTCGGAGGCAGACCTCTCCGTCGATAGCAGAAATGTTCATGTCTTTGACATTCGCACGCAGATGCAGCTGGCAAGCCAGGCTGCGACCGTAAGCGGTAATATACTGCAAGGGTTTTTGCGGGTGGGTGTCGATACGTATTTCCGGGCGAACGACGATGTCTCCGCCCGGGTTCTGGGGGCGTCCCTCGACTTTGCGCCGGGGGATGATGACACAGAGTTCCGGGGGTTTGTTGGCGCCGAGGGCGTTCTGGGAACCATGGCAGGTGGCAAGGTCGTGGCGTCTTTCGAGGCCGGCTACAGTTCCGCCCAGACGTTCGACGGGATCGTCCGTCTGGGCGGATCGATCCCGTTCTAGCTTGAGGCTGCGGCGTGGCTTTTGGGCGGGGCTTGCGTCAGATTGCGGCAAGCGTTTCCGGTTGCTGTGTCGAACCTTGCGCCTGTGACAGCCAGTCCCAGACCTCGTTCCATAGTTTTGTGCAGTCGGGGCGGAATGCGCCTTCGTGGCCGATTCGCTTGACGCCAATGTCTTCAGGTGAAACCACTTTCCGGGTTTTCAGAGCATTTGGATAGAAACCCAACATGACATCCGAAGCCTTGGCCGTGGCGATCGGGTCGTCACTGAAAAGCCAGCTTCTGATCGGCGCGTCTACTTGGGCGTATCGCTGCGGATCCAGTGTGGTGTCCATTTCCGATTTGAAGTAGTCGCGCCGGTGACTCCATCTTCGCCATGTCTTGAAGACTTGTGGCGGCAAGGCTTCGCCGCGCCATCCACCCATTGGCTTCACATAGCCGTGACGCAAAAGTGAAAAAGGACCGAGAAGCCACCAGAAATAGTATTCAGTCGGGCGATAACTGAGGGCGTGGTGCCCGTGATAGCCCGTGCTGACGGCGAGAAAGGCGTGGCGGGCCACCTTGGCATGGTTCGGCATCAACCCCACAAAATGCCCGCCGACGCTGTGTCCGACATGGGTGATTGGCAGTCCCGGGAACCGTTTTTCAAGGGCATTGACCCCTGCAGGAAGGTCATGCCGGCCCCAGTCCGGCAGGTCGATTTTTGACCCTTTGAGGGATCCCCCTTTCGAATCGCCGATACCGCGATAGTCATATGTCAGGACGACGGCACCCTGTTCTGCAAGATAGCTTGCAAACTGCCGGTAAAACCGGCGCGGGAAGCCGGTGCCTCCCGAAATGACAACAGCTATTTTAGGTGACTGGCCGATATATAGATCCCCGGCAAGATCACAGCCATCTTCAGTCGAAAAGGTAACGGTCTCTGAGTCAATTGTCGTCATCACTGGATCCTTCCCCCCGGCTCGGGTTATCCGGTACGTTGATGATTGCGTTGGCGTTATGAGCGAGATGCTGAAGAAACCTGCCAATGACGTTTTGCTCTTCTTCGGTGAATGGTTCCAGAAGGGCAGCGTTGTAGTGGCGGGTGTGAATGCGCGCAGCTTCGGCCGCCCTGCGTCCGGCATCTTCCAGATGCACCAGCGTGACACGTCCGTCATTTGCACTGGGACGCCGGCGTACGAGGTCCTTCTCGCACAACCTGTCGATTAGTGCGGTCAGGCTTGATTTTCCCATGGAAAGGCGCGTTGCGATTTCGGAAGCTGGCTGCCCATCCCTGTCATTGAGAATGATCAGGACCGCAATCTGCGTGATTGTCAGCCCCATCTCCTGCCGTGCGCGATGATCGGCTGCACGAAAGAGTGCGCTGTGAGCAACTTGAAGAAGATGAAAAACCCGCAATCCTGCTGCCATCCATGGCTCCTGAGATAATCAATATAGTTCATATTCGAACTAAATTGAAAAGGCGAGTCTATTTTACGTAAACGGAAAGCACCAAGGTCTCCGGACCGCCGTCCGGTATGTCGCGATGGTCGTTCGCGAAAGGCCAAAATTCTCGGGAATCTTGCAGTGGTTTGGGTAATGAGGGAGGGGCAGAGCGGCTTATACCAGCCCCATATTGTGCCGAGGGCATATCGATTGCCGGGGATGATGCCACGATGCCCGGTCTTGGCGGTGTTGCGAAGTGCTCCTGCAACGGCTCGCAATAGGACCCTTGCTTGCTGCCGGAGTGACGCCAAGCAGCAGATCGGGGAGTTTCAGGGTCAGATCGATATTTGTGCTGATCTCAAGGCACGATCGCACGGGAGATTGATCATGGAACGGTCATTTATGACCTTGAAGCCACGCGTTAGATTTTTTAGACGCATTGAAGGCAGGCTGGAAATCCCAAGGCCACTTTCTGCGCTCCCCGCACTTCTTGGTGTGCGCTTCGATCACAGACCTTGCATGGGTATGTACTCTTTGGCGGAGCGGGAGCCGACGCGTTGCTTTTGCGGTGTAACGCCAAACCGCCCATGATAGGTCCGGACAAAATGCGAGGCGGATTCGTAGCCGCAGGCCAAAGCGATCTCGGTGATGGATTGTTCTGTCTGAAGCAGCAAGTTGCGCGCCTTGTTCAGCTTCTGGTCAATTGCGTATTTTTTCGGCGACACTTTCAGGTGTTTTTGAAACAGCCGCTCCAGTTGGCGCGGGGATATGCCAATCCGCTGGGCGATTTCGGACATCGGCAGGTAATGTGGTGCGCTTTCGTCCAGAAGGCGCAGGGCTTCAGCAATATGGCGGTTCCGGATGCCGTATCGGGCCTGAACCGAAATCTGTTGAGCCGCTTCTGCCGGGCGGACGCCTGAGTAAACCATCTGATCGGCAATTGCTGCTGCGAGATCAGGACCATGTGCGCCACCGATCAGGTGCAGCATCAGATCGGTGGCGGCTGTCCCCCCTGATGCAGTGACATAGGCGGTGTCGGCGACAAATACGTTCCGGCACAGCTGCACATCGGGGAAGTTCTCTTCGAAACTGTCATGGAAGGCCCAGTGAATCGCGGCTTTGCGGTTGTCCAAAAAACCGGCCTTGGCCAACACATAGGCTCCTGAACAGATCGCACCAATCCGGGTGCCGCGCATCCGCTCCCTTCGCAGAAAGGCAAGGACGTCCGGGGTGGCGTGATGATCTACATTCAGCCCCGAGACCAGAAACAGGCTGCTGTGCTGTGGCAAGGGATCCAGTCCTTGGTCAACCAGAGTGACCGTCCGGTTCGAACAAACCGCTCTCTCCCCGGACGGTGAGGCGAGGCGCCACCGGTAGAGTTCCCTGCCTTGCACCAGATTGGCGATGCGAAGCGGTTCGACAGCGCAGGAAAAAGCGATATGCGCAAACTCGTCGAGAAGCAGGAATGTGACATCGGACGTGAGAGGCATGTCGTTTTTCTCCGGCTTGTGTCGCCTCAGGTTCATCGAAACACCCGGCGAACATCTATATACATAGTATGTATATTCATTGTATTCAAAATGTATACAAGTCGGTCAACCGAAACTGAACCGGAGTATCAACATGGCTTCCGAACGCGGCACGGCCAAAACGGCCGCTTACGAGGACCTGAGACGGGCGATACTGACCCTTGAGCGGCAACCGGCCAGCGCCTTGGAAGAAAGCGAATTGTGCAATCGCTATGGCTTGTCGCGAACGCCCTTGCGTGAAGTCCTGCAGCAATTGTCCGGTGAAGGGTATGTCACCTTGAAGCGCGGCGCACGCGTCTCCGACATGACGCATCTGACGCTTCGGGATTTTTTTCTTGCAGCTCCTTTGATTTACAGCGCAGTCATGCGGCTGGCCGCGCAAAATGCTGCACCCCAGCAACTTGCAGAGTTGAAGCGGGCGCAGGAAGACTTTCGCCTGGCACTGCGATCCGGCAGCGTTACCGAACGGGCGCTGACCAATGACCGGTTTCACCGGATCACGGGGGAAATGGCCGGAAACAGCTATCTTCAGGCAAGTCTGGACCGGCTGCTGATCGATCACACCCGGATTGCCATGACCTTCTTTCGCCCAAAGTCCGGAGCGAAGGCCGACCGGCTCGATCTGGCCTGTCAGCAGCACGATGACATGATTGCCGCGATTGAGACCGGCGATGACGACCGGGCAGCCGAACTTGCGCTCGAACACTGGGCGCTGTCGCGGGACCAGATCGAGTTGTTCGTCATGCCTGACGGTTTGAATGCCCCGCTCGGGGCACCCCCGAAACAGCGCTCCGCATGAGGTCAATATGACACCAAGGATGAATTTTGAAGGCATCTACACGCCTGTGATCACCCCCTATGACGACATGGGGCAGGTTCGGTGGGAGGCGTTGGAAGCCGTGATTGACCATCTGGTTGAAGCGGGTGTTCACGGCCTGATTTCCGGCGGGTCGACAGGCGAGAATTATACGCAAACGGTCGAGGAACGCCTTGAACTGGCACGGTTTACCTTTGAAAAACTGGCAGGCCGCAGTCCGTTGATCGTGGGAACGGGAACGATGCGGACGCCCGATTCCATAGCACTCGCCGAAGGGGCGGCCAAGATCGGGGCCGATGCCCTTCTGGTGGCCACGCCGCCTTACGCGGTCCCGACCGAGCGGGAAAATGCGCTGAACGTTTTGACCGTGGACAGGGCGGCCGACCTGCCAATCATGCTCTACAATTATCCTGGGCGCATGGGTGTCAACATGGGTGAGGAGTTTCTTGACCGGGTGGGGCGTTCGCGCAATGTCTGCGCCATCAAGGAAAGTTCCGGCGACATCAATCGCGTGCATCTTCTGGCGCGCGACTATCCGCATATCCAGATGGCCTGCGGGATGGACGATCAGGCGCTGGAGTTTTTCGCCTGGGGTGCGCGCAGTTGGGTTTGCGCCGGATCGAATTTTCTGCCGGCAGAGCATATTGCGCTTTATCGGACCTGTGTCGTGCAGGGCGATTTCGCCAGAGGCCGCAGGATCATGTCCGCGATGATGCCTTTGATGCGGGTACTTGAACAGGGTGGCAAATTCATCCAGTGCGTGAAGCACGGGGTCGAGTTGACCGGGCATGCCGCCGGTCCGCCGCGGCCGCCGCTGAAGGCGCTCAACAAGGATGACAAACGCGAGCTTGAGCAGGTCGTCAGGGTCTTGAAGACCACCATTGAAGCAATCATGGCGGGAGCAGAATAATGACAGGCCTTTTGACACGTGACGAGTACAAGGCGATTGCCGCACAGCTTGTCCTGCCGGCAAATGCCTATATCGACGGGGCGTATCGTCCGGCGCAATCCGGCGCGGTTTTTGCCACGGTAAACCCGGCAACGGGTGATACATTGGCGGAAGTTGCGGCTTGCGATGCAAAAGATGTCGACTTTGCGGTCCAAAAGGCGCGTGAAGCCTTCGAGGATGGGCGATGGTCAAAAATGCCGCCAGCCGATCGCAAGCAGGTTCTGATCCGGTTTGCGAAGCTCCTCAAGCGCAATTTGCGCGAATTGGCTGTGATGGAGAGCCTTGACAGCGGTAAGACCATTTTTGATTGCGAAACAGTCGACTTGCCCGAGACCATCCATTGCCTGACATGGCATGCGGAAGCCATCGACAAGATCTACGATCAGGTATCGCCTGCATCCGATGATCATGTCGCCATGATTGTGCGGGAGCCGGCCGGTGTTGTCGGGCTTGTCCTGCCCTGGAACTTTCCGCTGTTGATGCTCGCTTGGAAAATCGGTCCGGCACTTGCTGCCGGATGTTCGGTGATTGTCAAACCGGCCGAAGAAACCTCGCTTACGGCGCTTAGAGTGGCAGAACTCGCGTCTGAGGCGGGTGTTCCGCGCGGCGTTTTCAATGTCTTGCCGGGCACCGGGCCGGATGTTGGCGAGCCGCTTGGGCGGCATATGGATGTCGACATGATTTCGTTCACCGGGTCGACGGACACCGGCCGCCGGTTCTTGAGGTATGCGGCCGACAGCAATCTCAAGGAAGTTGTTCTTGAGATGGGCGGCAAGAACCCGTGTATTGTGCTGAAAGACGCCGAGAATCTGGATCGGGTTGCCGCGCATGTGGTCAATGGCGCGTTCTGGAACATGGGCGAAAACTGTTCCGCCAGTTCGCGCCTTATCGTTGAGGATGACATCAAGGATGCCTTGCTGGAGCGCATTGCCGCCCATGCGAGGGAGTGGGCACTCGGTGATCCGCTGGACCCCGAACACCGGGTCGGTGCGCTTGTTTCAAAAGCGCATTTCGAAAAAGTCGCCTCATATCTCGACACCGGCGCGCATGTTTTGATGGGCGGCAAGACCCATGCAGGTGCGTTTGTCGAACCGACCGTTCTGGAACCGGAGCGGGGATCTTCCCTGGTGCGCGAAGAGATTTTCGGGCCGGTTCTGAGTGTGATCCCGGTCAGGAGTTTCGAGGAAGCGATCGCTCTTGCCAACGACACCGAGTATGGTCTCGCCGCCGCCCTTTTTACAGGAAATGCCAAGAAGGCGTTGCGTGGTGCACGGTCCATCAAGGCAGGCACGGTGACCGTCAACTGTTTTGGCGAAGGAGATATCTCGACACCCTTTGGCGGGTTCAGGCAATCCGGTTTTGGAGGCCGTGACAACGGTCTGGCAGCGCATGATCAATACACTCAGATCAAAACCATCTGGATCGATCTGTCAGACGATGCGGAAGAGGCTGTGTGATGACCGCAAAACGGTCCGCGCGGCGGTTTCCCGCACTGAAGGGCCCGGCCGCGTGGAACCGGATCTTGCCGGATCAACCTGTGCCGGAAGGTCTTGAAACCGAATTCTCTGCGGATGTGACCGTGATCGGGGCGGGATTTGCCGGATTGTCGGCAGCCCGGCGGCTCTTGCAGCTTGATGCAAGGGCCAGGGTCGTGGTCCTTGAAGCGTCCCGTATTGCAGAGAGTTCTGCCGGGCGAAATTCCGGTTTCATGATCGATTTGCCCCATGATCTGACCTCCGAGAACTACGCGGGTGCCGGAAACGACCGGGAAATGATCGGCATGAATCGTCAGGCCATCGCCTTCGCGCAGGCTGCGGTCAATGAGTACCAGATCGATCAGAATTATTTCGATCCCGCAGGAAAAGTGAACGGGGCGGCCAGTGACAAGGCTGATGCGCATAATGCCAGCTATGCGGCGCACCTCAAAACACTTGGGGAGGGCTATGAGCTGCTGGATCACCGGCAGATGATTGAACTGACCGGCAGTGCGCATTACAGGTCCGGGCTTTACACACCGGGAACGGTGATGTTGCAACCGGCAGGTTACATCCGTGGCCTGGCCGCAGGGTTGAAGCGGTCAGGGGTTTCGATTTTTGAAAACAGTCCTGCTTTGTCTTTTGCCCCGGAAGGAGACGGTTGGAAAATCGCCACTCCGAAAGGCTCCGTGTCGACGGGCAAGATCATTCTGGGGGTCAATGGCCACCTTGCCAGTTTTGGATATGCCGGGAACCGGTTGATGCAGCTGTTCCTGTTTGCGGTGATGACGCCCGAACTGGACCGGGAGGCCCTAAACAGGCTTGGCGGGCGCCCAAGATGGGGCGTGACCCCGTCCGACCCGATGGGCACCACCATGCGGCGGATTGACAGTGGTCAGGGCGGCAACAGGATCATCACACGTACCTGTGCCCTGTTGAACTCGGCAATGCAGCCCACGGCATCTGACCTGTCCCGGGCAACACGGGTGATGCAGCGCAAGTTTGAGCAACGCTTTCCGCAGCTGCGGGGCATGAAGATGGAATATCAATGGGCAGGCCATCTTTGCTTGACCCGCAATTCTGTTTCGCTCATGCGCCAACTGGAAGATAATGTCTATTCGGCATGTGTCCAGAACGGGCTGGGCACCGCGCGCGGGACATTGACCGGCATCGGGGCCGCGGAGCTGGCCTGTGGTGTGGACAGCGATATTACCCGGCATTTCACGGTGGAACCCGAGCCAGCAAAACTCCCGCCGCAGCCTTTCCGGGACTGGGGTGCAAATGCGGTCCTGCGCTTCAAAGAATGGCACGCGGCTGCTGAATAATACCAACCGCTCGAATTATTGCCCCTTTTGATGCGAAAGACCTCTGCATACTGAAGCTAATCGCAACAAGCACAATATGCGCCCATGCATCAGAAGTGGGCGATGAAGACAAATGGAATTGATTGTCAAGGGCGAGGAACGTGCGGCTATGCGGTCAAAGGCCCTTGAAAGGCGTTCCGTGACCACTTCATC
>NZ_SMMF01000846.1:0-16286 GCF_009711355.1 Roseibium sp. RKSG952
TTTCAAATCATCGGTCAATCAGGCGCCGCGCCGTGCCAATCCGGGCCTTGAAGGGCAGGAGAAGTGGATCTGGCTGCGCCTCAAGCTGATTGCGGATGCCGGTCTGGTCGGGTTGCCGAACGCAGGGAAGTCCACCTTTCTGGCAACTGTGTCCGCAGCCAAGCCCAAGATTGCCGACTATCCCTTCACCACCTTGCACCCCAATCTCGGGATCGTGCAAATTGACGGCAACAGCTTTGCGATGGCCGACATTCCGGGCCTGATCGAAGGTGCCCATGAAGGGACGGGTCTTGGCGACCGGTTCCTCGGCCATGTTGAGCGCACCCGGGTGCTCCTCCATCTGGTCGATGGCTCGGGCGAAGAAGATCCGGGTGAAGCCTACCGCGTTGTGCGGGGCGAGTTGGATGCCTATGGCCACGGCTTGCCGGACAAGACGGAAATTGTCGCCCTGTCAAAATGCGATGCGCTGACCGAGGATATGATTGCTGAGAAATCGGCCTCTCTGGAAGCAGTTTGCGGGCAGAAGCCTCTGATCCTGTCGTCCGCAAGCGGCCGCAATGTCGACACCGCCTTGCGGATGATCGCGCGGGCAATCGACAAGGACAAGGAAGACGCGGCCAATGCGGTGCCTTCGCTCAAGGAAGAGAGCTGGCATCCCTGATGGCTGAGACGCGCGCGCTTTCCCGCTATAAGCGGGTGGTGGTGAAGATCGGATCCGCTCTGCTTGTGGGAGATGGAGCGCTCAAACGCGAGTGGCTGGACGCCCTTGTCGGCGACGTGGCCGGCCTCTTGAATGGCGGGGTTGAAGTTCTGATTGTGTCCTCCGGGTCCATTGCCTTGGGGCGGGGGATTTTGGGGTTGCCGCACCGTCCTCTGAAGCTTGAAGAAAGCCAGGCAGCAGCTGCTGCTGGCCAGATCGAACTCGCGAAGGCCTATGCGGATGCGCTTGGAGCGCATGGAAAGCGTGCCGGGCAGATCCTTCTGACCCTCGGGGACACCGAAGAGCGCCGCCGGTATCTGAACGCGCGGGCAACCATCGGGACATTGTTGAAGGTCGGAGCCGTGCCGATCATCAACGAAAACGACTCTGTTGCGACTTCAGAGATCCGTTATGGAGACAATGATCGTCTTGCGGCGCGCGTCGCGACCATGGCGAGCGCGGATTGTCTTGTGCTTCTGTCCGACATTGACGGTCTTTATACCGCCCCTCCGGCCAGCAATCCGGATGCGGTGTTTCTGCCGGAAGTGCCAAGGATCACGGCGGAAATCGAGGCGATGGCGGGCAGTGCCGGTTCGGAACTGTCGCGCGGGGGCATGAAGACCAAGATTGACGCGGGCAAGATCGCGACGGCGGCGGGCACGGCAATGGTGATCACGTCCGGCAAGGCGCTTCATCCGCTCAGCCGTCTCGAAAATGGCGCGCGGGCAACCTGGTTCCCGGCTTTGGCGTCACCGGCCTCCGCCCGTAAGGCCTGGATCGGTGGTCATCTGGAACCGCACGGGCAAATCGTTCTGGATCAGGGGGCCGTCAAGGCGCTGTGCTCCGGCAAGAGTCTACTGCCTGCCGGAGTGACGGCAGCTCGCGGGCGGTTTTCCCGTGGGGATGCGATCGAGATCCTTGATCCGGATGGGTGCGTGATCGGCCGCGGTCTGGTGGCTTATGATCATGAAGAGGCAAGCATGATCGCCGGGCGCAACAGTCGCGAAATCGAAGCGATTGTCGGCTATCCGGGCCGGGCGGAGATGGTCCATCGGGACGATCTGGTGCTGGATGACGCATTTTTTGACAAGCGCGGCGAGACAAGCGAAACCTAGCAGGCCGGATCGCTCCGGGGTACAGTTTTGGGATGTGATTGAATGTTGGAAAAAGTCGAAACGCCTTCATTGGGCGAACTGATGCAGGATTTGGGACAGCGCGCCCGCGCGGCTGCACGGATACTGGCGACCGCTCCAACGGACAAGAAAAACGCGGCACTTCAGTCCATGGCCAATGCCATCCGGTCGGCCGCGCCCCAAATTCTGGAGGGCAACAAGCGCGATCTGGAGACCATGCAGGCCAATGGCCAGACCGGTGCGTTTCTCGATCGCGGAACCTTGACCGAAACCCGGATCGAGGAAATCGCCCAGGCGCTGGAGGCAATCGTCGCGCTCGACGACCCAGTCGGCAGTGTCATCGCGGCCTGGGACCGGCCCAACGGGCTGAATATCCAGCGCGTGCGCACGCCGCTTGGCGTCATCGGCGTGATCTATGAAAGCCGGCCCAATGTCACGGCCGATGCGGGTGCCCTTTGCCTGAAGGCTGGCAATGCGGTGATCTTGCGCGGGGGCTCCGACACCATCCATTCCAACAAGGCAATCCATCTGGCGCTGCAGGCGGGACTTGCAGCAGCCGGTCTGCCTGAAGATGCGATCCAGATGGTTCCGGTAACCGACCGCGCAGCGGTTGGCGAGATGCTGTCCGGATTGAACGGCAATCTCGACGTCATTGTCCCGCGTGGCGGCAAGAGCCTTGTGGCGCGTGTCCAATCGGAAGCCCGTGTTCCGGTCTTTGCGCATCTGGAAGGGCTGGTCCACATCTTCATCGACAAGGCTGCGGATGCTCAGCGCGCCAAGGAGATCGTGCTCAATTCGAAAATGCGCCGGACAGGCATATGCGGATCAGCCGAAACTCTGCTCGTGCATGAGGCGGTTGCCGGGTCAATCTTGCCGGAGATCCTGCAGCGGCTTCAGGAAATGGGCTGCGAAATCCGCGGCGATGAGACCGTGCAGGGTCTTTTGAAAGGGATTGTCCCTGCGACGCCTGAAGACTGGATCACGGAATATCTCGACAAGATCCTGGCCGTGAAAGTGGTGCCGGACTTAGAGGGCGCGATGGACCACATCGCGGTCTACAGCTCAAACCACACTGATTGTATTGTGACGGAAGACAAGACGGCGGCGGAGACTTTTCTTTCGGAAGTGGATTCGGCGATCGTATTGCACAATGCCTCGACCCAGTTTGCCGATGGCGGCGAGTTCGGTATGGGGGCGGAGATCGGTATTGCGACCGGCCGGATGCATGCGCGTGGACCTGTCGGCGTCGAGCAACTGACCAGCTTCAAGTACCAGGTACGTGGCGAGGGTCAAACCCGTCCATGAACTTTCCGAACATCGTTCGCCCGGCCACCGCTGATTGGCTGAAACTGCCGCATGCGGAACCGGGCAACCGGATCGGCCTGTTTGGCGGATCGTTCAATCCGCCGCATTCCGGCCACGCCCTAGTAGCGTCGACGGTCATGAAGCGTTTGGGACTTGATCAGGTCTGGTGGCTTGTCACACCGGGCAACCCGCTCAAGGATCACTCGGAACTTGCGCCGCTCGAAATGCGGATCCACATGACCAGCGCTTTGGCAGACCATCCGCGCATGAAAGTGACGGCATATGAGTCGGTGATCGGTACGCCTTACACCGCCCGCACGATCGAGATGCTTCGTGTGATCCGGCCGTCTCTGCGATTCGTGTGGGTTATGGGTGCTGACAACCTTGCAAGCTTTCACAAGTGGCAAAACTGGCGATCCATTCTGGATCTTGTGCCGGTGGCGATTGTTGACCGGCCTGGAGCGTCCTTGTCGGTTCTGTCGGCTCCCATGGCGCAAGCCTATGAAAAGCATCGGCTTCCCGAAGAAGACGCGGCCTTGTTGCCTGACATGAAGCCGCCGTTCTGGACTTTCTTGCACACACAGCTGGATGAGAACTCGTCGACCCACCTGAGAAAACGTGGGCGTTTGGCATGCCTTTGAAGTTTGCCGCGCCGCGCTGCGTCTTGAAAATGCCAAGGTGGAGGCGTAGAATTTTGATGATCGCGAACGAATGCGATTGAGGTACGGTCATCGCTCCAACCCCTGTCGAGGTCGCTCAGACATATGTTTTTCACATGCCTTTGCAATTGCCGAGACAGCCGTGTTCGGGGCAGAAACCAAGGCGAAAGGCATATAACCTGACCATGACCTTTGAAAGCGAGGGGGCTATCAAGTCCGCTCCTGCACAGGCTTCCGTAAGCGCAGATCTTGCGGCGGACCTGATCACCACTGTCCTTGCAAGTCTCGACGATTCCAAGGCCGAGGACATTGTTACTCTCGATATCGCAGGCAAAAGCGCACTCGCGGACCAGATGGTTATTGTATCTGGCCGGTCACACCGGCATGTCGGTGCGATCGCAGATCATCTGCTTCGGGATCTGAAAGCTGCCGGTGAACGCGGTGCAACTGTCGAGGGACAAAACACTTGCGACTGGGTGCTGATCGATGCTGGAGATGTGATCGTTCATATCTTTCGGCCGGAGGTTCGGGGATTCTACAATCTTGAAAAGATGTGGGCGGCAGAACCGGACGAAGCGCCACAATATATCGGCTGATTTGCTCGTTTAGAGTGGTTGCTGCGTATTGACGTGATTGAACAACCGGCTGCGGAGTCCGGTGTAAGGTATTTATGCGCTTTATGATCGCCTGTATCGGACGAATGAAGGCCGGTGCCGAGAAAGACTTGTGCGACCGCTATCTGGACAGATCCCTCAAATCCGGACGTGCTCTCGGCATTACCGCCGTGAAGGTGGTGGAATTTCCCGAAAGCCGGGCCCAAAGGGTTGATGAACGCAAATCCGAGGAAGCAGGCACGCTGCTGGCGGCCGTGCCGGATGGAGCACGATTGGTCGCCCTCGACGAGCACGGCAAGGGGCTCTCATCTGTCGAGTTCAGCCAACGTCTCGAGGCTTGGCGAAATGACAGTGTGGGGGATGTTGTCTTCGCAATTGGTGGCGCGGATGGTCATGGCAATGCGCTGGTGAAGCGTGCTGACGTGAAACTCTCACTTGGCGCAATGACCTGGCCGCATCAGATCGCGCGGATTTTGCTGGCGGAGCAGATTTATCGCGCAATGACCATCCAGACCGGGCATCCCTACCACCGGGTGTGACCGGATTTGGTATGTTTCTTTCAAATAATATAGAAATCGGCAAACAAAATGAAAGCCTGCCCGCTTGTCGCCTCATTCGGTGCGTACCGCTACGGTATCTCTGGGGAAGCAGAATTCGCCAGGTGGTCATTGTGTGCGGTTGGTAAAGGCTTCCTTAATACCGAACTGGTAATGGGGTGACATGGCACGCAATTGGCGCATCACCGGACGGATTCGACAGAGGCCGATGTTGGGCGAGGGGCAGGAAAAAAAATACCCTTTTGCTTTCGGAATTGGTCTCTGGGCATTGATTGCGGGGACTGTCATGGCGCCTGTTGCGCTTGCCGTTGAAAAAGCGCCGGAACCAGCGGACACCGAAACGGCCGCTGAGGTTTCCGAGGCTTTGACTCGCAAGAAAATGCGAGAGGCGGAACTAACCGAACTGACGCGTGATATCCGCTTGTCCAATGACCGGCGGGCCGAAATCAATTCTGAAATTGCGGCGCTGGATCGGGACCGTGAAACCCTGAACGGCAGGATTTTGCGGACAGCGGATCGTATCAAAGGTCTGGAGACCGAGTTGTCCGACACCGAAAGGCGTTTGAGGCGGCTGGGGGAAAACGAGGATACGGTCCGGGCTTCTCTGTACCACCGCCGCGGTGTCCTGACAGAAGTCCTGGCGGCGCTTCAGCGTATAGGGCGGCGTCCTCCTCCGGCTTTGGCCGTGCGCCCAAGTGACGCGCTGTCCGCCGTCAGAAGCGCCATCCTGTTGAACGCGGTGATGCCGGATCTGCGAGTGGAAACCGAAGCCCTTGCGGAAGACCTGGAGGAACTGCAGCGGCTGAAATCCGTAATCGCCCGCGAAAAGGTGACGTTGAAAGGCGATGCCGTCCGGTTGGCCGAAGAAAAGTCGCGTCTGGAATTGCTGTTAAGCGCCAAACGGAACCAGCGGACCAAGACGGCTCAGCAACTGGAGCAGGAAACGCGGCGGGCGGAAATTCTTGCTGAACGCGCCGGGTCTCTTAAGGAATTGATTGCAAAGCTCGAAAGCGAAATCGAAAGCGCACGCGAAGCTGCCGAAAAATCCCGTCAGGCGGAGCTAGAGGCAAAGCGCGGCGGCCGAAAACAATTCGACCCGTTTAACGATCCCGGGCGTTTGGCGCCCGCCATCCAGTTTGTCGATGCGCGCGGGCAACTCCCGATGCCGGTCGCCGGAACGTTGCTGCGGGAGTTTGGCGACAAGGATGATTTCGGCACGCTGACCGAAGGCCAGTCGTTTGCAACCCGGGCTGGATCCGGGATTACCGCTCCTGCAGATGGATGGGTTGTTTATGCCGGCCCGTTCCGGTCCTACGGACAGCTCTTGATCCTGAACACGGGTGGCGGGTACCATGTCTTGCTGGCAGGTATGGAAAGAATTGACGCCGAGCTGGGGCAATTTGTTTTGGCGGGGGAGCCGGTCGGGGAAATGGGCGCAACAAAATGGGCCAGTGCTTCGACAATCGGTCTGGGGTCATCCCAGCCAATACTGTATGTTGAATTTCGGAAGGATGGACGTGCGATAGATCCCGCGCCATGGTGGGCCCGCACGGAACAAGAAAAGGCTCGCGGATGATAAGAAAAGCTTCCTTGCTGCTCGTCGGCGCCGTCATGGGCGCGGCTGCGGTGACGACACTGGCACAGGTTCCCTTTCACGTGTCGGATGCGGCCAATGCTGCAGCCTCCGACACCTACAGGCAATTGAACCTGTTCGGTGACGTTTTCGAGCGTGTCCGGTCCGATTATGTCGAAGTTCCTGATGACGCTGAGCTGATCGAGAGCGCGATCAACGGCATGTTGACCTCGCTCGACCCGCATTCCAGCTACATGTCGCCGAAGAGTTTCCGCGATATGCAGGTGCAGACGCGCGGTGAGTTCGGCGGTCTGGGGATTGAAGTGACGATGGAAGACGGTCTGGTCAAGGTTGTCTCGCCAATTGACGATACACCCGCCTTCAAGGCTGGAATTCTGGCAGGCGACCTGATCACATATATCGATGGCGAGCAGGTTCAGGGGCTTACCCTTAACGAGGCTGTCGAGAAAATGCGCGGTCCGGTCGATACGGACATTGTCGTGACCGTTCGCCGCGACGGCGCCGCAGAACCGTTTGACGTGACCATCACCCGGGACATTATCCGTATCCGTTCGGTTCGTTGGCGTGAGGAAGATGACGTCGGATATATCCGTGTGACCCAGTTCAACGAGCAGACCTATGACGGATTGAAGCGCGCCATTGACGAAATCTCCGCCGATATCGGCGAAGACAAGTTGAAGGGCTACATCATCGATCTGCGCAACAATCCCGGCGGATTGCTGGATCAGGCGATCGCCGTATCCGATGCATTCCTCGATCGTGGCGAGATCGTTTCGACACGCGGGCGCAATTCCGACGAGACGCAGCGTTACAACGCAAGGGCTGGAGATCTGACGGACGGTGAACCTGTTATCGTTCTGGTGAATGGCGGCTCGGCATCTGCTTCGGAGATTGTGGCGGGTGCGCTTCAGGATCACCGCCGGGCGACCGTCCTTGGCACCCGGTCCTTCGGCAAGGGCTCGGTCCAGACGATCATTCCGCTCGGTGCGAATGGTGCAATCCGGCTGACAACAGCCCGGTATTACACACCGTCGGGAACCTCCATCCAGGCCAAGGGCATCGTGCCGGATATTGAAGCCTTGCAGGATTTGCCGGATGATCTCGTCGGCCGTGCGGAAACAAAGGGCGAGGCCGGATTGCGTGGCCATCTGGAAAGTGAAGAAGATGGCGAGGAAGCTTCCGGCAGCCAGGCTTATGTTCCGGCCGACCCGGATGAGGACACGCAGTTGAAGCTGGCACTTGATCTCTTGCGCGGGGTGCAAATCAACAGCGCTTTCCCGCCACTCGGTGACAATCAGGCAGCTGTTCCGAACTGATCGGCTGATAATCTTTTGAAAATGGCGCCGTTTACTGACGGCGCCATTCTCTTTTATGTGTTTCCATGTCTATCTTGTAAGTTGTTATCGACTCGGTCTCTCACTGAGACTTTTGACAATGGGATACCATGGCAAGCGAAGATCTTTCCGCTCCCCTTGGAATGGGAAAACGGCGTCTGGTGCGCCTTCCCTTCGGACTGATAGGGGCCGGGATTATCACTGTTGTCTTCACGACAGCAGCAATCTGGATGAGTGTTGTCGACGACCCGCATGGGGGTGAACCGACAGCCACCATATCCCTGGACCATGCGGTCCAGGGGGTCACGCAACATGACATCGGCGTTGTCGGGATCGAGCCGGGCGTGATGGATGATCTCGGGCCCAGCCTGCGGGCTCCGGAAAAACCTGACCCGCTGGGGCCGCGTTATGCTTCTGATGCGTTGGAAGAGGGAACAAGGTCCAACGAAGCCGTCAAGGGTCTTTCAACGAAGCCTGACCAAAGGATTTCGGAAACGTCCGCCCACGGGCTGTTGCCCAAGGTCGATGATACAAGTCTCCGGCCATTGGATGTTTACGCAAGGCCCGCTGAGAACGCCTTTTCCTCGTCACCGAAGATTGCAGTTGTGGTTGGCGGCGTGGGACTGAACACGGCCTGGGCGCAGACGGCCGTCGACCGGCTTCCGGTGGATGTGACCCTTGCGATGGCGCCTTACGGCACAAGCCTTGAGCTGTTGATGCAACGCGCGCGCAGCAAGGGACATGAACTGCTTCTGCAAGTGCCACTCGAACCCTTTGATTTTCCGGACAATGATCCCGGACCTCACACGTTGCTGGTCAGCCTGCCCGAGGACGAGATGCTGGACCGGCTGAATTGGCTGATGGCGCGAACCACCAATTATGTCGGTTTGATCAACACCATGGGCGCCAGGTTCACGTCGACCGGTTCTTCCCTTCAGCTGTTTCTGGAAGAATTGAAGATGCGCGGGTTGATGTTTGCCGACAATGGTGGGTCCTCGCGATCCATTGCAGCGGAGGTCGCGAAAGAAGTTCAAACACCGTTTAGCGGTACGGATGTGGTGCTTGATGACGTGCCGCGGGCTGACGCGATTGATGCAAAGCTGCTGCAACTGGAAGCGATTGCGCGCGAGCGCGGCGTTGCCGTTGCATCTGCGAGCGCGTTGCCGGTAACTATTGCCCGGATCGAAGAATGGGCGCGTGACCTCGAGGAGCGGGGTCTGCAGCTTGTACCGGTCAGTGCAACGATTGACAGACAGGACCCGGTAAGATGACGTCCAAACTCGGTGCGGATTTTCCACCCGCGATCGACAACATTCCCTATCGGCCTTGCGTCGGCATCATGTTGCTGAACCGGGAAGGGCTTGTTTGGATCGGGAAGCGGGATGATGGCAATGGTGCGTCCGAATACCAGTTTTCATGGCAGATGCCGCAGGGGGGGATCGACCTCAAGGAAGATCCGCGCGAGGCGGCTTTACGCGAGCTCTACGAAGAGACCTCCATTCGGAACGTCACTGTCCTGGCCGAAGCGCCGGGTTGGCTGAGCTACGACTACCCCGAGGACGTGATGAAGACCTCGCGCAAGGGTAAGTATCGCGGTCAGGCGCAGAAGTGGTTTGCGTTCCGCTTTGAAGGGCATGAGGACGAAATCAATGTTCTTGCACCGCCGGACGGCCACAAGGCCGAGTTTGGTGCCTGGCGGTGGGAGCGGGCTGAAAATCTTCCGGAGTTGATTGTCCCCTTCAAACGTCCGGTCTACAGCGCCGTTGTGGCAGCATTTCATCACCTGACGGCTTGACTTCAGCGCTTTTCTCCCGTGCCATCTCTGTGGTCTGAAAAGGGAGGAAGCAGCGTGGGGGCGCTTGGAGAACTTGCGGGTAAACGGATCTTGATCACAGGCGCTTCCAGCGGTTTGGGGCGCCATTTTGCCAAAGTCTGCGCTGAAAGCGGGGCAGCAATTGCCATTGCAGCGCGGCGGACAGAGAAGCTGGAAGAACTGGCTCAGGAGCTTCAGCAACTGGGAGCGGCCGATGCCCTGCCGATTCATCTCGATGTCTCAGATGAAAGTTCTGTCGATGATGCTGTGAATGAAGTCACGGACGCCTTGGGCGGTCTGGACGTTCTGGTCAACAATGCCGGCACTGCACGGGACGGGTCGCCGCTCAATCAGACGGTTGAGGACTTCGACGCGATCATGTCCGTGAACCTGCGTGGGGTCTGGTTGATGGCGGTTGCTTGCGGCAATTACTGGCGGGACGAAGGGCAGGCCGGGACCATTGTAAACATCGCTTCGATCCTCGGGCTGCATCCGGGCTCTGGCGTCGCTGCCTATGCGGTTTCCAAGGCCGGGGTCGTTCAAATGACCAAGGCTCTGGCACTCGATCTCGCCCGTCACAACATTCGCGTCAACGCTCTGGCGCCCGGCTACTTCGAGACGGACCTCAATGCAGGCTTGTTCGAGACCTCTTTTGGCCAGAAGATGGTTTCGCGCATTCCGATGAAACGCATCGGGTCGTATAGTGACCTGGACGGGCCGTTTCTGCTGCTTGCAAGCGATGCGAGCCGCTATATGACCGGGGCCATTGTTCCGGTTGATGGTGGTCATCTTGTGTCTTCGCTGTGACCGGCGGACAGGGATAGCGATAAAAGACATGGAACGCCTGCCTCCTTATGATCTGGTTGACCTCCGGCTATTGATTGCGCTTGCCGAACACAAGCATTTTGCCCGGGCGGCCGACGCCTGTGCTTTGTCGCAGCCGGCTCTGTCTGCAAGGATCCAGAGACTGGAGGCCTCTCTCGGAACACCGCTGATTTTTCGCGGCAAGCGTTTTGAAGGTTTTACGCCGGATGGCGAGCTTGCGCTTGGCTGGGCAAGGCGAATCCTGTCCGACTGCTCCGGTCTGGTGCAGGAAATCCGGGCCGAAGAACAGGGCGCTCACGGGACATTGCGCATTGGTGTTGTGCCGTCTGTTACGCCGTTTGCGGGGCGGTTGAGCGGGATAATGGCGGAAAAGCATCCCAATTTGATGCCGCAGGTCCTTTCGCTGTCCTCCATGGCGATCAAGGCGGGACTTGCGGATTTCTCTCTTCATGCGGGGATTACATATCTGGACACCGAAGGTCTGGACCCGGTCGACGAGTTGCCTGCCAACAGCCGGTACCTGTTCACCGAGACCTATTGCCTCGTGGCGCGGCCGGAATGTGTTCAAGGTGCCCAGACCTCTGTGAGCTGGAAGGCGGCCGCCAAGTTGCCCATGGGACTTCTGACAACGGACATGCAGAACCGGCGGATCATCAACACTGCATTCCGGCGTGTTGCAACGGAACCGAACCTCCGCTTCGAATCAAACAGTTTCAACGCGATTCTTGCCATGGTGCGCGATCGGGGGTTTGCAACGATCCTGCCCCGTCAACAGGTTGACGCGGGGCTGATTGAAGGGCTGCATGTCTGGGATCTGGTCGAGCCGCAAATCGAGGCCCGCATCGGTCTGGTCATTCCCCAACGGGAGCCGATCCTGCCCGTGACGCGTGCATTGCTGCAGTGCATTGAAACCATGAATGTTTCTTGATCATCCCGGCTGATCGACCGATATAAAATCACGATTTGAAGTTATCAATTCAAGGGCCGATTTCTGGTTGAAAACAAGCCAGCCAGAGAGACACGCCATGACATTCGGCAAGGGGCTTCGCCGGAAGCCGTCCCAGCCAAAAGGCCGCCAGCTTGATGAGATCGCCCTTGACGAGGTGCGTGCTCTTTTGGGCGACGAGCCGCGCCGCCGGGACTTGTTAATCGAACATCTTCACAAGATTCAGGATGCTTATGGGCATTTGTCAGCCGCACACTTGCGGGCGTTGGCAGAGGAAATGCGCCTTTCGCAAGCCGAAGTCTATGAAGTTGCCAGCTTCTACCATCACTTCGACATCGTGCGCGAAGGCGGACAGGCGCCTGCACCGCTAACCGTCCGGGTTTGCGACAGCGTGGCGTGTTCGCTGAAAGGTGCGGATGCGCTTGCGGCGGCGCTGGAGACAGGGCTCGATCCCGCGAAGGTTCGGGTTCAGAAAGTTCCCTGTATCGGAAGATGCGCGGCGGCACCCGCTGTTCAGATCGGCAAGCGTGCGGTCGACAAGGCCAGCGAATTGTCTGTCCGGGCGGCACTTTTTGAAGGCACGACCGCGCCCGAGATTGCCAGCTACACGGCTCTGGAAGCCTACCGCGCCGATGGCGGCTACCAGACACTTGAAAAAGTGAGGTCCGGCGCGCTGGATGCTGCGACGATTGCAGACAAGGCTCTGGAAGCCGGATTGCGTGGTCTGGGCGGGGCAGGGTTTCCGACCGGCACCAAATGGAAGATCGTCAACGATCTGCCCGGCCCGAAATACCTGACCATCAACGGCGACGAGGGCGAGCCGGGCACTTTCAAGGACCGCTATCATCTGGAGCGCGACCCGCACCGGTTGCTGGAAGGAGCCTTGATCGCAGCACATGCCATCAAGGCCGAGCGCATCTATCTTTATATGCGCGACGAGTATCCGGCCGTGCTTGAGATATTGAGCAGGGAAATCGCGGCACTTCGCGAAAGCGGCATCATTTCCACGATTGATATCGAGCTGCGCCGTGGCGCGGGGGCCTATATCTGCGGCGAAGAAAGCGCGATGATCGAGTCGATTGAAGGCAAGCGCGGGTTGCCGCGCCATCGTCCGCCTTTCATTGCACAGGTCGGCCTTTTTGGCCAGCCGACCCTGAACCACAATGTCGAAACCCTGTTCTGGATTCGCGATATCATCGAAAAGGGACCGGAGTGGTTTGCCTCCCAGGGGCGGCGCGGACACAAGGGCTTCCGGTCGTTTTCCGTCTCGGGACGGGTCAAGAACCCCGGCGTGAAACTTGCCCCGGCCGGTATCACCATGAACGAACTGCTGAACGAGTTCTGCGGCGGCATGGAGGATGACCATGCGTTCAAGGGGTATCTCCCGGGCGGAGCATCCGGCGGTATTTTGCCGGCATCATTGGCTGATGAGCCGCTCGACTTCGGCACCCTCGACAAGCACGGCTGCTTTATCGGAAGTCACGCCATCGTCGTGTTCTCCGATCACGACGACATGCGCGATGTGGCTTTGAACCTGATGCGGTTTTTCAAACATGAAAGCTGTGGCCAATGCACGCCCTGCCGGTCGGGTACCGAAAAGATGGTGACCCTTTTGGAAGAGCAATCGTGGGACGAGAGCAAGGTCGCCGATTTGGATGCGGTGATGCGTTCTGCTTCTATTTGCGGCCTCGGACAGGCAGCCGCGAATCCGGTTGCCTCGGTGTTTAAGTTCTTTCCGGAGGAGTTTGGCAAATGAGCTCCGAAACAAGGTTCACACTCAATGACCGTGAGGTCGTTGCACAGGAAGGCGAAACCATCTGGCAGGTTGCCAAGCGCGAAGGCGTGGGGATCCCGCATCTTTGCCACAAGGACGCGCCGGGCTACCGTTCCGACGGAAATTGCCGCGCCTGTATGGTTGATATCGAGGGCGAACGGACGCTGACAGCCTCGTGTATTCGCACTCCGAGCGAAGGCATGGTGGTGCGCACGGAGACCGAACGGGCGTCCAAAGCGCGCGAAATGGTGTTCGAGCTGCTTGTTGCGGACCAGCCGAGCCGGGAACACCACCCGAACCCCGAAAGTGATTTCTGGACGTGGTCCGAGCGGGTGGGGGTGACGTCGAGCCGGTATTCGCCTTGCGCAAAACCGGTGCAGGACATTTCCCACCCGGCGATAGCGGTCAATCTGGACGCCTGCATCGCATGTAATCTGTGCGAGCGCGCCTGCCGCGAAGTGCAAGTCAATGATGTGATCGGGATGGGAGATCGCGGTTCGCACAGTGCCCCGATTTTCGATTTGGCCGACCCGATGGGATTGTCGACCTGCGTGGCCTGTGGCGAGTGCGTGTCTGCTTGCCCGACCGGTGCCCTGATGGAAAAGAGCCTGCTTGATGACACTGCGAGCAAGCGCGAAGTCTATCCGGAAGAGACTATCGACAGTGTTTGCCCGTTCTGCGGCGTCGGCTGCCTGACGTCCGTTTCGGTGAAGGACGGCAGGATCGTCAAGGTCGAAGGGCGGGATGGTCCGGCCAACGAAAACCGGCTGTGCGTCAAGGGCCGCTTCGGCTTCGACTATGTGTCGAGCCCGGAGCGTCTCACCAAACCGCTGATCCGGCGGGACGATGCCCCGAAATCGGCAAGCATCTCCCTGACGCGGGACAACTATCTTGATGTGTTCCGCGAGGCGACATGGGAAGAGGCGCTCGACCGGGCGGCGCAAGGCCTGAAGACATCTCTGGACGCCAAGGGCGGGGCGGGCATTGCCGGCTTCGGGTCCGCCAAGGGCTCCAATGAGGAAGCCTATCTGTTCCAGAAGTTCATCCGGCAGGGCTTCCAGACCAACAATGTCGACCACTGCACCCGGTTGTGCCATGCATCGTCCGTTGCAGCCCTCATGGAAGGCATCGGATCCGGTGCGGTGACGGCACCGTTCAATGCTGCCATGGATGCCGACTGCATGATTGTCATCGGTGCGCGGCCGGAACAGAACCACCCGGTTGCGGCCACCTATATCAAGCAGGCGGCAAGGAACGGCGCCAAGCTGATTGTCATGGATCCGCGCGGTCAAGGCCTGATGCGCCATGCGGACTACGGGCTCAAGTTCAAGCCCGGCACCGACGTGGCCATGCTGAGCGCGATCCTGAACGTCATCATCAGCGAAAAATTATATGATGAGCAATACATAGCGGCCCATGTGGAAGGCTTCGAAGCCCTGAAGGAAAAGAACCGGGAGTTCACGCCCGAAGCCATGGAACCGGTCTGCGGCATTCCGGCCGCGACCCTGCGTGAGGTGGCAAGGCTTTATGCCACATCCGCCAAGTCAATCATCTTCTGGGGCATGGGTGTTTCCCAGCATGTGCATGGCACGGACAATGTCCGCTGCCTGATTGCAATGGCCCTGACCACCGGCCAGATCGGCCGTCCGGGCACGGGCCTGCATCCCTTGCGCGGTCAGAACAACGTGCAGGGCGCGTCGGATGCCGGTCTGATTCCGATGGTGTTTCCGGACTACCGGTCGGTGGAAAATCCGGACATCCGGGCAGAGTTCGAGGATGCCTGGGGGCGGACGCTCGATCCGGCGCGTGGTCTGACGGTTGTCGAGATCATGGACGACATTCTCGCAGGCGGTATCGA
Source organism: Roseibium sp. RKSG952 (assembly GCF_009711355.1). Classification (NCBI taxonomy): domain Bacteria; kingdom Pseudomonadati; phylum Pseudomonadota; class Alphaproteobacteria; order Hyphomicrobiales; family Stappiaceae; genus Roseibium; species Roseibium sp. RKSG952. Next base: position 15,113 of record NZ_SMMF01000846.1, read on the forward strand.
GGCGATGTATGTCATGGGCGAAAACCCGGCCATGTCGGACCCGGACCAGAATCATGCCCGCAAGGCGCTCGCAAGTCTCAAGCATCTGGTGGTGCAGGATATCTTCCTGACCGAAACCGCCTGGCATGCAGATGTGATCCTGCCGGCTTCTGCCCATGCGGAAAAACTCGGCACCTACACCAACACCAACCGTCAGGTACAGATCGGCCGGCCTTGCGTGCCGATGCCGGGTGAAGCACGGGCGGATTGGGAGTTGATTGTGGCGCTTGCCAACCGCATGGGGCTTGGCTGGTCCTATGACGGTGTTCCGGCGATCTATGAGGAAATGCGCTCGTACATGAACTCGCTTTCCAACATTTCGTGGCAGCGGCTGGAAACCGAAGGAACGGTGACATATCCGGCGGATGCGCCGGACAAGCCCGGCAATGAAATCCTGTTCGGTCAATCCTTCCCGACCGCCGATGGCCGGGGCAAGATCGTACCGACCGATCTGGTGCCGCCAGACGAGGTGCCGGACGAGGAGTTCCCATTGGTGCTGACCACGGGCCGCATGCTGGAGCATTGGCATACCGGGGCCATGACCCGCCGGGCCAATGTGCTGAACGCGATCGAGCCCGAACCGGTGGTGTCGATGAACCCGGGTGATATCAAGATGCAGGGGTTGGACATCGGGCAGCAGGTGACAGTGGAGACACGGCGCGGTGCCATCACGCTCACACTCCGGGCCGACCGGGATGTGTCCAGCGGCATGCTGTTCATTCCGTTCTGTTTCTTCGAGGCGCCCGCCAACTTCCTGACCAATCCGCAGCTTGATCCCTTCGGCAAGATCCCCGAGTTCAAGTTTTGCGCGGCCCGGATTTCCCCGGCGCATGAGCATCTGGTCGCCGCCGAATAAGCGGCTGCACAAATCTGGAGCCGGGGGCTTGCCTTCCCGGCCCGAAGCGCAAAGTTCCCTTTGCATATCCAATATGTGCAGAGGCAAGCTATGCGCTTTTTCATTGTACCGGTGCTGCTTTTAAACGGTGTCCTTTTGACAGCGTGCCAAAGCACGCCGTCAGACAAGCCGTCATCACCGTCTTCGATCGGTCAGGGATATTAGAGCGTCGGGCGCATATTCTGTATCCTTTTCGGGGTCCCCTCTTGGTTTTCCATAGGCTTGGCTTCAAACCTCCGT
>NZ_SMMF01000270.1:0-478 GCF_009711355.1 Roseibium sp. RKSG952
GGAGCCCTCAGAGCCCGACTGCACTTGCGCTGGGGAAGCGCGTTCATGCGGTTCCTCCTTTTCCATAGTGCAGGCCGCCTCCATCAGCAGCATGGCCAGGGCCGCCAGCGCAGCTTCCCTTTGGTGCGTGCTTATCCCTCGCGCCTTGGGCGGTTAATAGACTGGCGAGATCAATAAGCGCTTTGAGTAAAACCCGGGCTCGCCAATCTCCATGCCCGCGCAGGCAATCGGATCCAGCATCCATGTCGGAATGACAATAACATTGCCGGACGCCGTCTCGATGTGCGCCACAGCCCCGCGTTTGCGCTGGTCGACGCCCTGGCGTCTCACGCGCTTGCCAAATAGCGGATGATGCGGGTAGTGAACGGTTACAAATTCGCTGATATGGGCAGAATGACCTTGCGATTGCTCTTGGAAGAAAAAATTTCCTTTTCACGGGCTCCGAAGATGGCGGCAAGGCAGCTGCCATCGCCTACAC
>NZ_SMMF01000780.1:0-8758 GCF_009711355.1 Roseibium sp. RKSG952
ACCTGGACCTGGACCTGGACCTGGACCTGGTGAAATGAGGCGAGCACCGGGGATCTGCAACAACATGCGCACATCATCCCGATTGATGGACCCGGCGTGGATCTCCATTGCCTGCGCCGGCGAAAATTCCTCACCGGCAAGCGGGAAACCCTCGACGCCGACGACCGGACTGCCGCCATGGTTGATCGCTTCCGGCATGGTCTGCAGAACCTTTCCAGCCAGTGCGACACGACCACCTGACGGTATCCACGCCGTGCGATGCGGCAACCGGATGCCCCCACTGAACGCGGGCTTGCGTCACTAAAAATGAGCATTCACTCATATTTATTCTTGCATCGTAAACTCAGGTTTTATAATCACCCCGCAGACAACAAGCCAATCTGAAAACCGAAACGGTTTCGAAAAAAGCGGGTAAATGGGGCAAATGCTGAAATATTCCGGGCTGGTAACAGCCGCTGTTCTTGCGGCGGTTCAAGGAGCGTCCGCGCAGGATCTGACACTGGAAGACCAACCGGTGCTCACCACCGAAGACGCGACGCTTCTCGATCTGATTGTCGTCAAGGGCGCCACCCGTACCGAAACCCCGATTTCCGAAGCAACGGTCTCGGTGTCGGTTGTGACGGAAGAACAGATCGCGGAACAGACAACGATCAATACCAATATCGGCGACATCATCGCAAAGACCGTGCCCGGTTTCAGTCAGTCGGTCGAAGGGATGTCAGACTATGGCCAGACATTGCGCGGAAGGAATTTCTTAACCCTGATCGACGGGGTACCACAAACCAGCAACCTTCTGAACTACGGCCGGTCGCTCAACAACATCAGCGCTAGCACGATCGGACAAATTGAAGTGGTCCGAGGAGCAACGGCAGCCTATGGTTTCGGGGCGCCCGGTGGGCTCGTGAATATCATCACCAAGGAACCGAAAGACGGGGAGTTTAACGCCAATATGAGCCTTGGCGTAAAGGCGTCGCCGTCCAATCTGACCGAATCGTTCAGCTATATTACCGAGCTGGGAGCATCCGGCGCAAAAGACGGCTTTTTCTATCTGATCAATGGCAGTTTCCAGGAGACAGGCTCTACCTATACCGCCGATGGTGAGCGCCGTCCGCCGAACTCATTCGGAACGCAGGGTGGCAAGGACGACATCATGGATTATGATGTTTTAGCAAAGGTTGGATACCAGCATGAGGCCCATAAATTTCAAGCCAGCGTAAATCGCTACCAGTTCTGGCAGGATACAGACTGGGGAGGTGTGATCTATGGAGGCGACAGCACAACAAATACCAGCGCCGTAGCTGGCAAAGAGCAACTTTACACACAAACACCAAAATCCGAAAACACAACGGTCTCGACCAATTACACCAACGACGACATTCTTGGTGGTACATTCGACCTTCAAGCCTACTACAATTATACGGATACAACTTTTCCGCAGAATTGGTACTATCCGGGAGTTGATGGTGCTTTGTTGAGCTATCTTTCTTCCATCGGATCTTCTCTTTCATATTTCGGTCTAAATGAAAGCGGCCTTTACCCCCAAGTCAGAACCGAGATTGAAAAATACGGCGCGCGGGCAACATTCGACACGCCCCTGACAGCTGATGCTTTGGAACTGGACCTAGTATGGGGGGTGGATTTCATCTACGAACAGACCAAAGAGGTGGAAATCGATCATCCCACCTATTCACCAGACTACAAGCAGACCGGTTTCGCCCCATTTGCGCAATTGAACTCGCGCTTTTTTGACGACCGGTTATCCATTACCGGGGGTGTTCGATTTGAACACTTGACCGTGGATATTAGCGATTTTACCGCGCAATCCTTCACAAAAGTAAAGTTGGGCGATGAGGAATTTCCCTACGGAATGCTCAGGGACGTCACAGGCGGATCAGTAACATTCAATGAGCCCCTCTTTAACATTTCCGGTTCCTTCAACATCAACGACACTTTCACACTGTATGGTGGTTTCTCTCAAGGCTTCCAGTTGGGAGATCTTGGCAGGGCACTCAGCAATGACCCAACCTTCACAAACGTCTCACAGCTGGAAAATAAGGGTCAAACAACCGATAGCTATGAAATCGGGCTCCGCGCTGCTGGATCGGCCTGGGATGCAAGTATCACGGGTTTCTACAACCAGTCTGAAAACGGTGTGACCTATGACACCGACATGAATATCCGGCAGTCACCGGAACAGATCTGGGGCGTGGAAGCGACGGCAAACTATCAGGTGACTGAACAAGTTGTCTTAGGTGGCACGCTGACTTGGATGGAAGGTGAGTTCGACAGCGATTCGGATGGTTCTTACGACTCCGACCTGACCGCAGACAGGATCACACCTTGGAAACTGACGGCTTACGCACAATATGCTCCAACAGATTGGGTAAATCTCAGACTGCAGGGATTATACTCTGGGCACCGCAAATATTTCGATGTTTATGCTAATAATGACATCAAAATTGACTCATACTTTATCGTTGACGCATTTGCAGATCTTCAAATCAACGAAAAATCCAAACTTTCTCTCGGCGTCGAAAATATCACAAACACGAATTACGTTCCCGTCCTCAACCAATACTATTCAAATTATTTAGGTGACAGCCAGTATTACATCAAAGGCCCCGGCACGACCTTCTCGGCGAAATACTCCCTGAAATTCTAAAAATCCCCCTCACCGGCTTCGGCCGGTGAGATTTTTTTAAGTTGTAGAGGTACTTCATGACTGGCGCGGCGACCCAGAACAGCAATCCGGATCTTGCCTATAGCGGGCGGCAAATCGCCGTTTCGGCGGGTGACAAGACCCTTGTTCAAATCGCTGATCTGTCGATTGAAAAAGCGTCCGTCACCGGGCTGATCGGCCACAACGGGTCGGGCAAATCCACGCTTTTGAAGGCGCTTGCCCGGCAAACCGGCGGTATCAGCGGGGATCTCCGCCTGTTGGGCAACGACATTGCCAGCTGGAACGCAAAAACCTTCGCCCGCAATGTCGCCTATCTGCCGCAGGACCCGCCACCGGCCAGGGGCCTGCTGGTGCGGGAACTGGTTGCTCTTGGGCGCTACCCCTGGCACGGCGCCTTCGGGCGGTTCAGCAAGGCCGACGTCCTGAAGACCGAAGAGGCCATGCGCCTCACCGATATCGAACCGCTTGCCGGCCGCCTTGTCGACACCCTGTCGGGCGGGGAAAGGCAACGGGCGTGGATCGCCATGATGGTGGCCCAGGACGCCAAATGCCTGCTGCTGGACGAGCCGATTTCAGCCCTTGACGTAGCCCATCAGGTCGAAATCCTTGCGCTGGTCCGGAACCTGAGCCGGGCACGGGATCTCGCCGTGGTGGTCGTGCTGCACGACATCAACATGGCCGCCCGCTATTGCGACCGGCTGATTGCACTCAAGGGGGGCCGGTGCGTTGCAGACAACAGGCCGGAACACCTTTTGAGCGCGCAGACCCTCAAGGACATTTACGGGATCGCGATGAATGTGGTTCCCCACCCTTCCGGCAAGGGAGTCCTTGCCTATGTCGATTGACCGGCGCTTGTTCCTCGGCGGCCTGGCAGGCCTTGCCGCATCCGCCACCGTTCCGGCCCTTGCCGGCTTTTCTCCCCGGATCGTGTCGCTGGACTATGCGGCTGCCGAAACCCTGATTTCCTTGGGCGCCCCCCCGGTCGGCATCCAGTCGGCCGACCGGTGGCAACGCTGGGTCGTCGAGCCGGGTCTGCCTGAAGGTGTTGTGAATGTGGGACAGGATCTCGCCGTCAATCTGGAAGTGATTGCAGCCCTCAAACCCGACATGATCCTGACCACGCCCTATACCGACAGCTTGCGCAAGCGCCTGTCCGTCATTGCGCCGGTCCACAAGGTGTCGGTCTATGATCAAAGCGGAACACCGCTTGTGAATGCCTATCGCGAGACCGGGCGCCTTGGCCAACTCGCCGAACGCCCGGCTGCCGCAGCAAGGTTTCTTGAAACCGCCGATGCGGAGTTTTCCGCCATGCGCGACAAGCTTGCAAAACGCCCTCGCCCGCCGGTCACGCTGGTCAACTTCATGGACAACCGCCACGTCCGGGTCTACGGCAAGAGCGGCCTTTATCAGGATGTTCTCGACCGGCTGGGGCTGACGAACGCGTGGACGCGTCCCACAAACTACTGGGGCTTTGCAACGGTCGGGCTTGAGGAACTGGCCCGCCAAGCACCGTCGGCCATGCATCTGATTGCCTTTGAACCGATCGTTGACGAAATCAGGCCGACCCTCGCCTCCAGCCCGATCTGGCGCCGGATGCCGGTCGTCGAACAGGAACGGTTCACGGTCTTCCCGCCGGTTTTGACCTTTGGCATGGTGCCGTCCGCGCTCCGGTTTGCGCGTCTGATCACGAATTATCTGGAAGGACAGGGCCAATGAGTGTTCACGTCCTCACCAATCGAGCGCCCTGGCTGTCAGCCGGGTTGTTTGCCGGGGCGGGCAGCCTGTGCTGGCTCCTGATCGCGCAATATCTGCCGCTCCTGGGCGGCATTTCCGAGAGCTATGACGTGGAGCGGATGATAGCGCTTTACGCGGTCCTCCCCCGGATGGCGACGGCGCTCCTGTGTGGGGCAGCCCTCTCCCTGTCCGGCGTGCTTCTTCAGATTGCGCTGCGCAATCCGCTCGCCTCGCCGACAACGCTTGGCGTATCGGCGGGCGCTCATCTGGCACTTGTGCTTGCGACCCTGATCGCTCCTGCCCTGATCGCGCTCAGCCGGGACGCGGTCGCCCTTGCCGGAAGCCTGACGGCCGCCGCGCTCGTATTTGCTCTTGTGTCCCGGCGGAGTTTTTCTCCGGTGACGCTTGTGCTCGCAGGTCTCGTCGTCAGCCTCTATTTCGGCGCGGCGGCAACGCTGCTGGTTCTGCTGAACGACCGGTATCTGGTCAGCCTGTTCATCTGGGGTGCCGGATCGCTGTCCCAGCAAGACTGGTCGATCCCGGCAACGCTTGCACCAAAACTGCTGATCTTGTCGGTGATTGCAGGTTTTCTTGTCCGGCCGCTCAATGTACTCAATGCCGGTGACGAGACAGCCATCGCACTTGGCGCGAAACCCGGAAGGCTGCGGGCTCTCACGGTGGGCCTTGCGGTTGCTCTGGCCGCATTCGTGACAAGTTCGGTCGGCGTGATCGGATTTGTCGGCCTGGCAGCCCCTGCGCTGGCACGTCTTGCCGGAGCCCGGACAATCGCGAGCCAGATGCTCTGGTCGACCCTGATTGGCAGCGCGCTTCTGTTTTTCACCGACAATGCCATTCAGCTTCTGGCCGGACCCCTGTCGAATTTTGTTCCGACCGGCGCAGTGACTGCACTGTTCGGAAGCCCCTTGCTGCTTCTGCTCCTGAGAAAGACGAAATCCCTGCAAGCCACCGCGCCGCGGGGAGAACCGGTGAAGCGCTGGTCTCAGCCGCCGGTTCTGACGGCCGTTGGCGGCGCGCTCCTGCTCGCGCTTGTCATTGCTGCAAGCATCACGTTCGGCCGGACCTTTGCCGGCGGCTGGGACTGGATCGTTGCCAACCCGGCCCCGGACATGCTGCTTCAATTGCGCGGGCCCCGTGTCCTGAGTGCCGCTCTTGCAGGCGCCCTGCTCGCTGTGGCCGGCGTGATCCTTCAGCGGCTTTCGGGCAATGACATGGCAAGCCCCGAAGTTCTGGGAGTAAGCTCCGGGGCGATGCTGGGGCTTGCCTTCGGTGTCTTCTTTCTCAGCCCCGATCAAACCGGTTCTCTGATCGGCTTTGCCTCGCTGGGAGCCATTGCCATCATGGGGCTCATTCTCATGATGAACCGCAAGAGCGGCTTTCAGGCCGAACGCATGGTTTTGGCCGGGATCGCCCTGACCGCCCTTCTCGATGCGCTGATCGGAGCGCTTGCAGCCACGGGCGACCTGAGGGCCCTGCTTCTCTTGCGCTGGATGAGCGGCTCCACCTACGGGGCGAGCACATCCAGTGTCGCGGCTCTTGGGCTGTCTGCCGGTTTGCTGCTGGTGGCGGCCCTTGCTCTGGCGCGCTGGATCAACCTCCTCGACCTTGGGGGCGGGCCAGCCTCCGCGCTTGGCGTGCCGGTCCGGCGCGCGCGCGCAGTTCTGTTCCTGATAGCAGGCCTGATGACAGCTGCCGCGACCCTGTCGGTCGGCCCGTTGAGCTTCATTGGATTGATGGCTCCGCATATTGCCCGCCAGCTCGGGTTTTCCGGAGCGCATTCACAAATCCTGACATCTGCTGCAGCGGGCGCAGGTCTGATGGTGGTCGCGGACTGGATTGGCCGTTATGGATATTTCCCATACGAAATGCCAGCCGGATTGATATCCGCCCTTGTCGGCACACCTTTCCTGATGCTGCTGTTGAGCCGGAAAGCCAGCTGAGATGTTCCATTGGCTAAAATGACACCGCAGGCCGTTCCATCCGGAGACCGATACGCGCCGTATTGATTCATTCACTTGATAACGTGTATCGGGCCTTCATTGCCGCAAAGGTTGATGCTAGAGGGTCAAGTGTCAGACGAGAGAGGGAGTGGCAGGTTGCCTGCAATCGCTAAAAATACGGTCGAGAAGCGCAAGGCCGCGCAGCAGGAACGCTCGAAAGCAAAGGTTCGGCTGATCCTCGACACCACGCTGGCCATGCTCAATGAAGGACCTGCAGACCGGATCACGACCAATGAGATCGCCAAACGCGCGGGCATCAGCATTGGCTCGCTCTACCAGTTCTTTCCGAAAAAGGAAGCGATTTTCTACGAGCTGTTCAGCCAGTGGCTGGAACAGACCGTCCGCCTTCTGGACGAGACAGGTGAGAAGTTTGACGGCAGCGAGCGTCTGGAAGAGCTGTCAGACGCAGTCTTCGACTGTTTGTCGCGCGATGACACAATCAATTCACCCGGGCACTGGCAATTGCTGCGAGCCATGGGAAGCACGAAGGAGCTGGTCGCTCTGGAGACCCGGCAACAGAAGGACGTCTTCAAGCGGATTGTAGGCTTTCAGGAGAAATTCGGCCGGACCATCCAGCCGGAACAGGCGGAGGTTCTGGCAACCTTGCAGCACCACGTCACGGTCGGCTGTCTGGCCGCGGCCGCACAAGTCGCCTCCCACCCCGAACGCGAGGCCGTTTTGAAGTGGGGCAGAAAAGTCATGCGGCAGGTCTATGATATCGATAGCCTGAACACGTGAGTCGGGAAGAACTCAAGTGTCGGCTGCATCCAGTCCCATCTGCCAGAAATCGGCCTCAAGCTGCGTCGCCTTTCTGAAAAGGGTCAAAAGCCGCGCGTAACGTGCCTCGGTGAGATAGACTTCTGACGTCTTGTCCATCCACCCCCCGAAATCACCCGCCAGGGCCTGGTACATCTCGCCCGAATATTCCTCGATCCAGCGTTTGTAGCCATTGCCGCCGATCGAATCGCCATGGCCCTCAACCAACGCCTTGCCGATCTCGGCATATCCGATGACACAAGGCGCAAGCGCGGCCTGCAGATCCAGCAGATCTCCCGCCATCCCGGCCTCAAGCACAAAACGCGTATAGGCCATTGTCGGCGTGTCTTCCGGCGCGCTTTCGATCTGTTCACGGGTCATGCCCCAGGAACTGCAGAGCTCTATATGCAGCTCGAGCTCCACATCCAGAATTGCCTTGACGCCCTCATGTGCATTGCGCATGTCCGCAAGTGTCGGGCTCTTGTAGACCGCAAGCGCATAAGCGCGGGCGAACTGGATCAGAAAAAGATAATCCTGAACCAGATAATGCCGGAATGCGGGCTGGGGCAGATCTCCGGTCCCCAATTGACGTACAAAGTCATGGTCGACATAGGCCGACCATTCGACGGCCGCGTCGTTTTTCAAACGCTCAAATAGTTTCACTGAAATGTCCTAGGCAGAAGGCGACAACGCATTCGGGTCGGCTGCCTGCAAGGAAACGGATTCCCCGCAGCCGCAGGCGGAAACTTCATTCGGGTTCCTGAATACGAAGCCCGAACGGAATTTGGTCACCTCGAAATCAACCTCGGTGCCAAGCAGAAACAGCATGGCAGAGGGATCGACAAAGACTTTCGCCCCCTTGTCCTCGACCATGTCGTCGCCCGGCTTGGCCTCACCGACCAGATCCATGGTGTATTCCATTCCCGCGCAGCCACCTTTCTTGATGCCCACGCGCAGGCCGATTGCCTCGCCGTCCGCGTTTTCAACCAGTTCCTGAACGCGCTCTGCAGCAGCGTCCGTCAGCGTCATTACCTGAAATTTCCGGGCAGCGGTCATGATGTCCTCTGTGCTCAGAAGCGTGATCCGTTCTGAACTTGATATAGGAATTCAAGTTAGGGGTCAAAAGAGGCCGTGTCCACGCCCCCTTCAAACCTTGTTGTTCGCTCAATACCAGTTGAGCGCAACCTTGGCTTCGTCCGACATACGGTCAGGCGTCCAGGGCGGGTCGAATACCATGTCGACATTGACCGGCCCGACACCGGCAACGGACGAGACCGCGTTTTCCACCCAGCCGGGCATCTCGCCTGCCACCGGGCACCCCGGTGCGGTCAGGGTCATGTCGATGTTGATCGACCGGTCGTCCTCGATATCGACCTTGTAGATCAGGCCGAGCTCATAGATATCGCAAGGGATTTCCGGGTCGTAGACCGTTTTCAACGCGCCGATAATGTCGGTCGTCAGCCGCTCCAGCTCTTCGGCCGGAATGGCTGAAGCCCCCGCAATTTCCGATTGCAGCTCGTCGCCAATTGCCGTTTGGTCGATGGTGGCCGTATTTTCCATCTCGAACCTT
>NZ_SMMF01000719.1:0-5487 GCF_009711355.1 Roseibium sp. RKSG952
TTTCCTGGCGCTGGATCTTCTGGATCAACCCTCCGATTGTTGTCTTGATCGCGACCATCTCGATCGTGACATGGCGCGATGTCGAACGGCCGCCGCGGACAGCCATCGACTGGCTGGGCCTCGTTCTGATCGCCGCCGGCATGTTCGCCGTTGTCTTTGCATTGATGGAAGCCGGAGCTCTGGGGTGGGGCAATCCTGTCATTCTTGGCCTGTTTGCTCTGGGACTTGCGCTAATCTACCTGTTCGCACGGCTGGAACTTGCCATCCCCCACCCCCTGATAGAGGTGAGCCTGTTCAAGGACCTTGTGGTCACCGCCTGTAATCTCGTCAGTTTTCTGACGCAGTACTCCAAAATGCAACTCTACATCTTTGCAGCGCTTTATGCGCAGCGGGAACTTGGTTTCACGGCATTCGAAGCCGGGATCATCGTCTTCATGGCGGCCCTGTTGCAGCCGGTCATCTCGCCGGTCAGTGGCAGGTTTGCCGACCGTCTGCCGCCCCGGAAACTGATTTTTTTCGGCTTGTCCACGATGACCATAAGCATGCTTCTACTGACAACGTCGGTTTTGCTCGGCAACATCTATGTGCTTGGTGGGGGCTTGCTGATTGCCGGAGCGGCCATTCCGTTTCTGTTCATTGCGCCGCGCATGCGTGTTGTCTCGGCTCTTCCCGCCTACAAGCACGGCGAAGCCAGCAGCGTGATCATGGCCGCGCAGATGATCGGCGGCACGGTCGGCCTTGCCGTTTCCAGTGCAGTCTATGCCGCCAGCGGTGCCTTTGCTCCGATATTCGCGGTGAGTGCATTGCTTGGCTTCCTTGTGCTTGTGTTTTGTCTTCTTGCATTTCGCGCCGAAGCAATTCCCGCCGCTGAAAATTAACGGTTGCATGGATCCATAATTCGAGTATTCTCGAATTATGGATAAAAATAATGCTTTGGATGCATTGGCAGCGCTGGGCCAGGAAACGCGGCTCGATGTCTTCCGCCTTCTTGTCAGGGCGGGCGGAGAAGGCATGACCGCAGGCGCTGTTTCCGAAGCACTTCAGGTGCGTGCAAATACCCTATCGACCCATTTGGGCGTCCTTTCCCGGTCCGGCCTTATCGAGGCTGAACGGAAAGGGCGCTCAATTGTGTATTCGGCGCAGATCGGAGTGATGCAGGGGCTGGTGAATTACCTGCTGGAGGACTGCTGTGGCGGGAATCCGGATCTATGCGCTCCGGTGATGGGAGCCAGACCTGTTCTCCCGGTCGAACCCGACCGTTCATAAAAGGCAACCAAGCGTTTCAGGGGCTCTCATGCGGAACGTTCTTTTTATTTGCACTGCCAATTCGGCGCGCTCCATTCTGGGTGAGGCTCTGTTGAAACATCTGGCCGGGGACCGTTTTTCTTCCCATTCGGCCGGATCCACTCCGCGCGGAACCGTCAATCCGGACGCACTGACCTGCTTGTCGCGCCACGGGGTTGAGGTTGGCGGGTATCGCTCAAAAAGCTGGGAGGAGTTTGCCGGACCCGGCGCACCGCGCATGGATCTGATTGTGACCGTGTGTGACAGTGCAGCAGGAGAAGCCTGTCCCGTGTGGCCCGGGCATCCGCTGGTGGTGCATTGGGGCATTCCGGACCCGGCCGGTGTTGCAGGCGATGATGCAGCGCGCGCTGCAGCCTTCGATCTCGCCTACGACCGGATGAAGAAACGAATTTCGGCGTTCCTGGATCTTGAAGACACGGTTTTTGATGCGCCCGATGCGCGTGAACGTCTCGCAAACATTCCTGAAACTCTGGGCGAAAACGCATGAGCGCTTCTGATTATGATGTTTCCCGGCGGCTCGTCGCCGAAGCCCTTGGCACGGCCATGCTGGTCGGCACCGTTGTCGGGTCCGGGATCATGGCCGACAATTTGACAGATGATGTGGCGGTTGCGCTGCTGGGCAACACGATCCCGACCGGCGCGATCCTTGTTGTCCTGATCACCATGCTCGGGCCGATTTCCGGGGCGCATTTCAATCCGGCCGTGACATTCGCTTTTCTGCTCAAACGGCAAATCGCGGTGCCGATGGCGCTTGCTTACATGGCGGTTCAGGTCGCCGGAGGGATCTTCGGAACGTTCGTGGCCCATGTCATGTTCGAACTGCCGGTCCTGCAAGCCTCGACCACGGCGCGCACGGGCACGGGGCAATGGGTGGCCGAGATTGTCGCGACCTTCGGTCTCGTCGGTACCATCCTGGCCGGGATAAAGTTTCGCGAAAGCGCCGTGCCGTGGCTGGTCGGGCTTTATATCACGGCGGCCTACTGGTTCACGGCCTCAACCTCCTTTGCCAATCCGGCGGTCGCAATTGCGCGCAGTTTCACCGATACCTTTTCAGGGATCCGGCCCGTCGATCTTCCGGGGTTTTTGATCTGCGAATTCCTTGGCGCGGCCATCGCTCTCGTCCTGTTCAGCTGGCTGCTGACACCGGGGGTGCGGGTGCGGGACAAGAGACCCGCCTGACCGTTCCGGATTCCGTTGCAGCGGGGAAAGATGCCGGAATTGATCTTCAGCGATGGCCAGTTCCCGCGTTTGCACGTCTGAGATCGCAGTTCGCCCGAAACCGTTCAGTCAGGGGGAAGGGGGGTCTTGCACGCTCTTGCCAACCCGCCATGCCTTCCGCTCTTATGGACAGACATTCGGAGCAAGTCGGGGCATGGCCGAACAAAGCGTTCATATTATCGGTGCGGGAATTGTCGGACTGGCGGTGGCGGCCGGTCTGGCGGATCGCGGCTACACAGTGACGGTGCTGGACCGGGACGCGGTGGCAGCCGGTGCCAGTCAGGGCAATGCAGGTGCGATTGCATGGACCGACGTTGCCCCGCTGGCGGCACCGGGGATCTGGAAACAGGCCCTGTCCTGGCTCGGTGACCCGCTGGGCCCACTGGCGGTCCGGCCCGGCTACGCGCTGGCGGCCCTGCCTTGGATGCTCAGGTTTCTGGCGGCCTCAAGGCCTGCGCGGGTTCACCGGTCAACACAGGCGATTGCCGCGCTCAACGCCCGTGCCCTTCCGGCATGGGAACGGTTGTGGCAGGCAAGCGGCACACATGATCAAGTCTTCAGGGACGGGTGCCTTGAAGTCTTTGACAAGGAAGCAGACCTTCAGCGCCATCGGGCTTCCTGGGAAGACCAGCGGGCACATGGTATCGAGGTGGAAGAGCTCGATGCCGAACAGCTGCGCGCTCTGGAACCCGCGTTGTCGAGCCGGGTGGCGGGAGGCGCCCTGGTGCCCGGCTGGGTGCGGATGGACGATCCGGGACGCCTGTGCCTGTCCCTCGGCAACTGGCTGCAGACGCGCAACATTGCTTTCCGGCGGGAGGCCGTTCACGAGATTGTGCCCGACGGAGAGCGGGTGCGCTTGACGACCGGCGCCGGCCAGACGATCCGCACGGACAAGGCCGTGATTGCCTGCGGGGCGTGGTCAAAGCCTCTGGCGGCGCAATTGGGGGATCGGGTCCCGCTCGATACCGAACGGGGCTACAACATCACTGTTGCCAATCCGGGCGTTTCGCCCAACCGCTTCATCATGTTGCCGGGGCACGGGTTTGTATTGTCGCCGTTAAGCGGCGGCTTGCGGATCGGCGGGGCGGTCGAGTTCGGCGGGCTGGCCCTGCCGCCCAACTGGAAGCGCGTTGAGGCGATGGTGACCAAGGCGAAACTGTTTTTTCCCGGTCTGTCGGCGGAGGAGGGGACGCGCTGGATGGGGTTCAGGCCTTCTCTTCCGGACAGCCTTCCGGTCATCGGACTGTCGCGGGCCAGCCGGAATGTTGCCTATGCCTTCGGTCATGCGCATCATGGCCTGACGCAGGCGGCCGTCACCGGTGAACTGGATGCCAAGCTGCTTGCCAACGAGACACCGGAGATTGATCTCACCCCCTTTTGCGCAAGGCGCTTCTGACAAGGGACAGGCGGAAGGACACATCCATGGCGCGTCACACGTTCTTTTGCATCGACGGACACACGTGCGGCAACCCGGTCAGGCTGGTGGCCGGTGGCGGCCCGCAGATCGAGGCAGCCTCGATGTTCGAGCGGCGCAAGAAATTCATGGCCGATTATGACTGGATCCGGACCGGATTGATGTTCGAACCGCGCGGCCATGACATGATGTCCGGGTCGATCCTCTATCCGCCGTCCTCGGAAGCGTATGATGCCGGAGTGCTTTACATCGAAACTTCCGGCTGCCTGCCGATGTGTGGCCATGGCACCATCGGCACCGTTACCATGGCAATTGAAGAGGGGTTGCTGTCGCCAAAGACGCCGGGGCTTGCACGGCTGGAAACGCCTGCCGGTCTGGTCCTTGCCGACTACACCATGGACGGGGACCATGTTTCTTCGGTCAAGCTGACGAATGTCCCGGCCTTTCTTGCGGCGGATAATCTGGAGATCGAGTGTAAGGAGCTGGGGCGCTTGCGTTTTGACGTTGCCTATGGCGGCAATTTCTACGCGATCATCGAACCGCAGGACAATTTCGCCGGTGTCGGCTCCGTGCCGATCGACCAGCTTGTCGCGATCAGCCCGGCTTTGCGGGCCGCGATCAACGAGAGCTTCGACATGGTGCATCCGGAAAACCCGGACATTTGCGGCGTGACCCATATCCAGTGGACCGGCCCGGCCACAAATGGAACGGCAGATGCACGCAATGCGGTGTTTTACGGCGACAAGGCCATTGACCGCAGCCCTTGTGGTACGGGCACCTCCGCCCGCATGGCGCAGCTCCATGCCAGGGGGCAGTTGAAAACCGGCCAGTCCTTTGTCCATGAAAGCGTCATCGGGTCGCTGTTCAAGGGGGGAATCCGGGAAGAGATCCGCATCGGCAACAAGACCGGGATCGTGCCGACGATCGAAGGCTGGGCCATCAAGACCGGCATCAGCACGATCGTGCTTGACGAACGCGACCCTTACATGGCCGGATTTTCGGTCACCGGCACTGGCGCAAAGCATTACCCGCGGCCGGTTGGCCACAGGTAGGGGCCGGATTACTGGCAGGCGGGCAGACCGAAATTGTTGACCCCTTCGACAGCATTGATGTTTGCAATCGTGCCTGCGCTGCGGGCCAGAAAGCAGTAGCTGTCATTGCCTGCGGTTGTGAAAAAGCAGGAGGCTGTTCCTGCCTGAATGACGATGTTTTGAGCGGTTCCGATCTGGAACACGGTCGCCGTTGCTGCACGATTGGCTGCGCTGTTCGGATTTTTCCGGAAGGTGATACCGGTATTCGGATTGGCGACATTGATTGCCGAAAACACCTGGCAATCCGGGCTGAATGCCAGATCGACGGCCAGGACCTGCGAACTCCAACCGGCGGCCAATGCGCCGCCGATCAGGCACGGCTTGATGAATTTGCTGAGCATGAGGTGTCTTCCTTTCAAGGTCACGAACACCTTATGAGGACGATCCTCCTCCGGCCTTGTGATGCCAGGATCGTCTTTTCTGTGACATAAGGCCATATCATGCATGTTACGATTGGCT
>NZ_SMMF01000367.1:0-730 GCF_009711355.1 Roseibium sp. RKSG952
GAAGGGGTTTGCCGCGCTTCTGGATCAATCGGCCGATCTTCCGTAACTTTGACCAGCCCCAGTGGATCTCCTCGTCACCGCCGATGTGGAGACCTTTGACAGTCAGATGACCTTCGAAAGTCTCAACTTCGGCCAAGCCTTGCAGGGAGCCATCTGGGGTTAGGACCTCAAACAGAAGGCAATCCCCCTCTGATCCGTCCGCGTCCACTATGAGTTCAATGTCTTCAGGGTTCACTAACATTCCCTACGCAACTTGCTTATAGAAAATATGTCACTCACCTGCCTGGGTCAAGTGAGCGGCAGATGTATATGTCATTCGTAGGTACCGAAGTCCGAATCGTGGCAATTTCTCTTGCATATTAGGAGACGAATGGGACGTGAGGTGAATCAAGACGCCCCAATATGTTGTGGCCACCTGAGCGAAAGGGATAAGCGGTATCGGTAGCCAAAACAAAACTAAGCGAGTCCGACAAATGCGTAGCTAATACCAAGTCCATTTGAACGTGAATCATATCTAAGCTTCGCTTTTCGGCACATTCATGATTCACTATGGCAAACAAGACGTTTTCCATGTGACCTGAGACCCTAAACTTCCTCCAATTTTGTGTAGAGTCCTTTCCAATTAGGAGACGGACGGAATGAAGCGCTCAAGGTTCACAGAAGAACAGATCATCGGCATCTTGCGGGAGAAGGAGAGCAGGAGCTATGGTTGAATCTGGTGTCCGGGCGG
>NZ_SMMF01000895.1:0-37670 GCF_009711355.1 Roseibium sp. RKSG952
TTCACAAGCTTTTTAACGGCTTTCCGCATTTTCTTGGGTGTCGGCTCTTTTGCAATTCTCAATCGCTCATAGCCCAAGGATTTAAGGGGTTCTGCCGTCGCTTCGCTAATTGCGGCAATCCACAAAGGGGCTGATCCGGTCCAGACGTCGGCAAATTGTCGCGCGGTACGCGGCGAAAAGATCGGCACGATTATGGGTGAGGAACCGCTGGCTGCCTCGCTTGCTTCTTCCGTCAATGGCAGCAGGCGCTGCTGATAAACCGGCTGTTCCAGCGTGGTCAGACCCAGTTCGGTCAGGCGTTCAGCTATGTTGCCGCGGCTGTGCTCGCCCCGCAGATGCAGTAAGGGGCTTTCGGGGCGGAGCTGCAATAAGGCGGCGACAAGTTCCTCGGCCGTTCCGCCAACCATCTGGGCCTGCCAGCCAGCTCCTTTGGCTGTACCCGTGGTCGCTGGACCTACGCAAAAGGCTGGCAAACGTTGATCAACACCCATGGAAGCTGCTGCATTCACAGCGTTGGCTGAGGTAAAAATCAGGCCCCGGACACCAGTGGTCACCACCTGAACCGGCAGAGGGCGAATATCCAATAATGGGGAATGGATGATCGTGACCCGTGATCTTGTGCGGGTCGGCAGCTGCGCAACAAACCTCTCTGAGGCGGCGCGAGGGCGGGTCATCAACAAATACAACGGTCGGCGCCTTCGGCCTTGAGGATTGTTTGCATCCGCGCAGGGTGATACCCCGCTTGGCAATCATGATGCAACGGATCAGGCCCATGGTGCAAACACTTACCGTCCTTGGATTGGAAAGCAGCTGTGATGACACAGCCGCCGCAGTTGTGCGCCAGACAGAGGGGTCGCAAGCCGAAATTCTGTCGTCGGTCGTACACGGCCAGACCGAGTTGCACAGCGCCTTCGGCGGTGTCGTACCTGAAATCGCCGCACGCGCGCACGCCGAAAAGCTGGACGTCTGTGTTGTTCAGGCTTTGGAAGCGGCAGATATGGATCTGAAGGACTTGGACGCCATCGCCGTGACAGCCGGGCCAGGATTGATCGGCGGGGTCATGTCTGGGGTCATGTGCGCCAAGGGATTGAGTGCTGCAACCGGGCTACCGCTGATCGGGGTTAACCATCTTGCCGGGCATGCTCTGACGCCGCGCCTGACTGATGGAATCGCGTATCCCTACCTCATGCTTCTGGTTTCGGGTGGTCATTGCCAATATCTGATTGCCCATGGCCCGGAAAAATTCACCCGTCTGGGCGGCACCATTGATGATGCCCCCGGTGAAGCCTTCGATAAAACTGCGCGCCTTCTGGGATTGCCGCAACCCGGTGGGCCATCGGTCGAGGCCGAAGCGCGATCCGGTGACCCAAAGCGGTTCCGTTTTCCTCGCCCTTTGCTGGATCGGCCCGGATGCGATCTGTCCTTCTCGGGGCTGAAAACTGCACTGATGCGAATGCGGGATCAGATTGTCGCCGAAAAGGGCGGCCTGACTCGACAGGATCGCGCCGATCTGTGTGCCGGATTTCAGCAGGCCGTAGTGGACACGCTGGCGGAAAAATCCCGCCGGGCAATTGCCCTTTACCTTGAAGAAAACCCATCCGACCCGGTCATAGCAGTCGCCGGAGGCGTTGCAGCCAATGCAGCTATTCGATCCGCGTTAGAGACTGTTTGTGCAGATTTGGGCGCTCGGTTCACTGCGCCACCGCTGAACCTTTGCACCGACAACGCCGCCATGATCGCCTATGCGGGTATGGAACGTTTCAGAACCGGGGCACAAGACGGTCTGGATCTAACTGCACGTCCCCGATGGCCATTGGATAAAACCAGCCCCGCCATGCTTGGCAGCGGCAAGAAAGGCGCAAAGGCATGAGCGTTTCGGTTCTGGGTTCCGGCGCTTTTGGTACCGCATTAGCAATATCGCTTGCAGGCAAAGGACCGGTCACCCTTTGGGCACGCGATGCTGATCACGCACAGCGAATGCAAGAAACGCGGGAAAACTCCGGGCGCTTGCCGGGTGTCGCGTTATCACCTCAAATCTCTATAACCGCCGACATTAGAGAAGCAGTTGAGGCAGATACGCTGTTGCTGGCGGTGCCAATGCAAAAGCTACGTGCGGCATTATCCGAGCACGCAGATGCTCTGGCCGGTAAGACACTGGTCGCCTGCTGCAAAGGTATCGAGTTGTCTTCGGGTCTCGGACCAATCTCGGTCATCATACAGACGATTCCCGATGCGCGCCCGGCGTTGCTCACCGGGCCCAGCTTTGCCGATGACATTGCGCGCGGACTGCCAACGGCCCTTACCCTCGCCTGTGGTGATGCAGAACTGGGACAAGCCCTGCAAGAGGAGCTGACCACCGCCAATCTACGCCTTTATCGCACGACCGACACGATCGGGGCCGAACTGGGTGGCGCGCTTAAGAATGTCATGGCCATCGGCTGTGGTGCCTGTATCGGAGCCGGTCTGGGCGACAGTGCTCGTGCAGCTTTGATGACCCGTGGTTTCGCCGAAATGCAGCGCTTTGCTGCCAGACGTGGCGCACGAGCCGACACTCTGATGGGATTGTCAGGCCTTGGTGATCTGGTCCTGACCTGCTCGTCAGAACTGTCACGGAACTATCGTTTTGGCCTCTCGCTGGGGCGTCACGAAAACTTTGATGCCAGTACCACAGTCGAAGGCGTTGCCACCGCCCGCGCCATGTCAGATATCGCGAGATCGGAAGAGCTGGATATGCCCATCAGCACAACGGTGGCGGAACTCAGCCACGGCACATACAGTGTGACCGAGGCGATTCAATCACTGCTCAATCGCCCACTTAAGGAGGAATAACATGCTGATCGCCCTGATCGCCCGTGACAAGGACGGCGCCCTGCAGACCCGTTTGGACAACCGCGCCGCACATTTGGCCTATATCGAAGAGACCGGTGTCGTCTCGCAGGCCGGGCCGTTGCTGGATGGTGAAAACATGATCGGTTCGCTGATTATTCTCGATGTCGAGGATATGGCGACAGCTCAGGAATGGGCGGCAAGTGATCCGTATGCGTTGGCTGGTCTGTTCTCTTCCGTCGAACTGATCCCCTGGAAAAGAGTTATAGGCTGATGGCGTATTGGTTATTCAAATCCGAACCCTCGACCTGGAGCTGGGACCAGCAGGTTGCCAAAGGTGAAGCTGGCGAAGAATGGGATGGTGTGCGCAACTATCAGGCGCGCAATTTCATGCGGGATATGAAAATTGGTGACCGTGGGTTCTTTTACCATTCGCAGAAAGACAAGGCGATCGTCGGAATCGTCGAGGTCTGTGCCGAGGCCCATCCCGACAGCACAACTGATGACGAACGCTGGGAATGCGTTGATATCAAGGCGATTCGGCCTTTCACCAATGCTGTGACACTGGATCAGATCAAGGCGGACGAGCGTTTGGGAGAGATGGTTCTGGTCAAGAATTCGCGCCTGTCAGTGCAGCCCGTCAGCGAAGCAGAATGGTCGGTGATCTGTGATCTTGGTCAGACTCGCGCTGACTGAAATCACATCCCTCAATCGTGCTCGACAAGCACCTCAACCGCCTTTTGCTTGATCACGCAGCCATCAGTGGAGATGGCGGTGACCTTGCCTTTGACTGATGGACCAAACCCAAGCGGTGAATGTTCGTGGTCCCTGGGTGTGACGAACATGTTGATCGTTTGCGGAGCAGGCCCCTGAGGCACGCGCCCGGTTGGTGGTGGCACTGCATCTGCAGTGGATCCTTCAGTCGCGATCCAGGAAAAACCGGTATACAGCCATTGATTGCCGGCACCGCCTGAATTGATCGTGAATTGATGCGTCAATGTACGGCCTACCTCATGAAACAAGGTCCCATTGATCGTATTGGCCGTGATATTGATGATCTGATTGCTGGGTATAAAGAACAGGTGCTCGTCTACATTATCCTGGTTTGAGGATTCGACGACGATGTTGCTGGAATCCAATTCCAGCGTTTCCCCGAACAATCCGCAACTTCCAACAGGAAATGGCCCGAAAGAAATAATTGCGGATTCCCCTGGATTCAGGGCCGGTCCACTTTGGGCAAGCTGGATGATCGTATGTGTCGCCGGATCACCCGGACGCCAGCCAACGCTGGTGACATTGCGCTGAAACACCCATTGAACCACCGTTTCCGTGATCAGATAGCCCGCAGGGACGGGGCTGCTGCCCGCATTGGTGATTTCGTGGGAGATTGTTATCGCAGTTGTTCCGCGCGGCAGGATGTCGACAGGACCATTGATCCCAAATCCATCCACCTCGATCTCGGTGGATCCAGGCACATATACCTTGGGTTCGACCCAAACCAGATTGGCACAGGAAGCTAACAGAAAGACGGCAACAGGAAACAGTACAGTTGGCTTTTTCAACATAACACGGCCCCTCGTCATGGTTGAAAGCCGTATTATGTTAACACTTATCGGTCAGAACCCAAAATTCAACCGTTTTCGCAGATCCACTCCAGAACCATCGAAGCGATCTGGTCAGAGTTGTCATCCATCATCATCGCGTGGGTATTTCCGGTAATCCCCAAAGCAGGCAGGTCGAGAGTTTTAGCCGCACACCCCTCAGATTGCAGTTGATCGACATACCCATTGGTTGCACTGCGATAGGCCTTCCAGATTGCAAACCTCTCGACATTGTCACCCCAGATGAACAAATGCGGCACCTGCGCAGCCCGACCTGTTGCAGATGGCACAGAAGCCGGTTCAATAATCACAACGCCTCTGAAGAGCTCCGGATGGGTTGCGGCGGCCTCGAGCGCGAGATTTCCACCCTGGCTATGCGCGATCAACCAAACCGGACCAACCTGCTGCAAGGCTTGATAATAGGCGTCGAGCGTGATGTCCGCATGAGTGACCCAGCGCGGTACGAACTGCGCCCCAAACGATTCCAGATCACTCATCGGAAACCTGACCGCGTCGAATGGATGCTGTTCAGCCACTTCAGGCGTGTAGGTATCGGCAGGCCCAAACCGAAACATGTTCCAGACGTCGTTCAGAGTGCGAAAGACAGGCGCTTCCTTATAGATCTGGGGATAGGGTGACCAGCTCGCCCGACCACGCTCGACAGCATCACAGACAAAGGTATCGAACCCGGCGTTCAGGAAATAGCTATGCCAACCAGGCCGTCCATCGGGCGTCGTCTCCCACATTGCGCCTGTCATGCCGCCCCCGTGCCAAAACATCAGGGGGGCATCAAAGGTGGGTGCAACCTGTCGCAGATACTGAACATAACATTGCCCGGTAATGTAGTCGCCGTTCATGTCGACCGTTCGAGCGGGGGCATTTCGGGCCACCTGTACTTGCTGTACCGGCTGGTCCGTCAGGGTCACCCGGCGGCCACCCGCAAAGAAACTGCCGATCTCTTTGATCCGCACGCCAGGGTTTTCTTCGGAAGAGCAGTTCATGGATGGCATCAATGCCTCGCGAACAGTGAAGAAGATGAACCCAGCCTATCGAGCGACAGTCTTGATATCAAATGAGCTTTTTGAAACTTCGGGAGGGCCTGAACGATACAGAACCCTCCCTACCCCGCGTGCTCCCTACTCACCACACGCGTATGGAATATTCTGGTTCTGACCGTCCTGGTCGTAAGGTGACATTACCCGGTATCCGTCAGCCGGATCAAACACGGACTTCTTAAATTATGTCTCAAATGCAAAACGCCCGCTGGTTTCCCAACGGGCGCAAGAAAATGTCAAAGGGAGTGTTAGCTGTAGACAGCCTCTTTGCCGAAATGCTTGGTCAGCATGTAGTAGACGACAGCGCGGTATTTGTTCCGCTCGGACATGCCATAGGTTTCCATGGCTTTGTTGATCGCTTCCATCAGCTCGGGACCATCGGACAGGCCCAGTTTTTTGATCAGAAAGTTGTTCTTGACCGTTTCCAACTCGCTATCCTGGCTGGCTGCGACGGTTTCGGCATCCGCGTCATAAATTGCAGGACCGCACCCGATGGTGACCTTGGTCAACAGGTCCATATCAGGTTCCATACCGCACTTGTTTTTCAGGTCTTCGGCATATTTGGCGATCAGTTCGTCGCGTTTTCCCATAGTCGTCTCCTGGTTCAGGTTTATTTATGGCCATTCCAGCACCGCCAATACGGTAACGGCCACAAGAATTTGCACAAAGGGAAAAATCAGCGGCATTCCCCCTAAGCAGTTCCCGACCCTACAGCAGGCTTGATTTCGCCCCCTCCTTTATTTAACTTATATGTTAAATTATAGGATAAGGAGATTATCATGCCCGTTTCCCTGCCCAATGAAAGCCCCGAGTACAGAACCGCACGCAACAGATTGTTATCCGCCGAAGCCGAACTGCGCGCCAAAGTGGAAGAAGTAGCCAGCCTGCGACGCGGACTACCCAATGGCGGGGCGGTTCCGCAGGACTATGCGCTTCGGTCAGATCGTGGAGCACCAGCACCTTTGTCGTCCTTGTTCGGATCACATGACACCTTAGCCATCTACTCTCTTATGTATGGACCAGATGCGCAGGCACCCTGCCCGATGTGTTCGGCCTTTCTGGATGGGTTGAATGGGCAGGTCCCACATATCTCCCAGAAAATTGCGTTTGCTGTCGTGGCACAAAACACCTGTGAAAAGCTGGCTGAGTTGAAGGCGACTATGGGGTGGAGCGATCTGCCGCTTTATTCCGCGCTGGGCACGGACTATCAGCGCGACTATCTGGCCGAAGCCGAGGACGGAAGCCAACTGCCGATCCTGAACGTCTTTCAGCGCGATCAGGACGGTATCAGTCATTTCTGGAGTTCCGAACTGTTCTTTGAGCCCAGCGACTGGCACCCGCGGCACGTGGATGCAGCATGGCCTTTGTGGAATATCCTGGATTTTACTCCACGGGGCCGAGGCGATTTCTTTCCGTCTCTACGCTGACGGCCTGCCAAGCGAACTTAGCGGCAATAGCCCCAGCCTGGACCCTGCAGGTGAAAGTGATCGGCGTGCAAGTGATTGAAATCCGGGCCCAGAACCACCCGAAACCAGTCACATGCGCCGCGCCAGATCTGGCGCAAAAATGCACCCTCAGGACCCGCCGCCTGCCAGTCTGACAGCAATGTCAGGCTACGCCCGTCGTCAAGTCGCACACCGACGATGTCTATGGCATCGGCCTTTGCATGGCTGCTCCAGGCGCTGGTCTCGCCTTGCGTGGTGCGCATCTGGCGGCAGTTATAGCTGCCGACGTGCCGCAGCTGATTGACCCGCGTTCCCAGATGTTCTTGCGCGGCAGGCTGGACCACATGATATTCCCACATCGTCAATCGCAGAGCCGTCGTGCAACTCGTTTCAACGGCGTTCACACCTGCTGAAGTCAGCCTAGACAGCAGACCCCGACCCGGAATGCCGCAATTTTCGCTTTCTATCAGATCATCCATCGCCGCAAAGGAAACACCTGCCTCAGCCAGCGTTGCGCGGCACTGCGACTCATCGGCCAGGGCGCGATTAAGCTGAAACCGGGTGATCGGAGTGATTGGTGCGGTCACTTTCAATTCACGTAACGGGTTCCAATGCGACGGTACGGGTGTTTCAGGATGCGCCAGCAGAAACCACCCGCCGCCCCCGAACAGGATGACCACAACAGCGACCCTGAAAGCAAAAGACGCCGCCGATAACAGAAATCGGCGGCGTCCGGATTGCTTGCTCATGCGTCTTTCGCACTTAGTAGCGGTAATGTTCCGGCTTGTACGGACCTTCGGGCTTAACGCCGATATAGGCCGCTTGCTCGTTGTCCATTTTGGTCAGCTTGACGCCGATGCGATCCAGGTGCAGACGCGCAACTTTCTCATCCAGGTGCTTAGGCAGGATGTAGACGTCATTTTTGTACTCGTCACCCTTGGTGAACAGTTCGATCTGCGCCAGAACCTGGTTGGTGAACGAGGCCGACATCACGAAGGACGGGTGGCCGGTGGCGTTGCCAAGGTTCAGCAGACGGCCTTCGGACAGAAGGATGATGCGGTTGCCCGAGGGCATCTCGATCATGTCCACCTGTTCCTTGATGTTGGTCCACTTATGGTTCTTCAGGCTGGCCACCTGAATTTCGTTGTCGAAGTGACCAATGTTGCCAACGATGGCCATGTCCTTCATCTCGCGCATATGCTCGATGCGGATCACGTCCTTGTTGCCGGTTGTGGTAATGAACACGTCAGCGGTGGCAACTTCGTCTTCCAGCAGTGTGACTTCAAAGCCGTCCATCGCAGCCTGCAGGGCACAGATCGGATCAACTTCAGTCACTTTCACACGGGCACCTGCGCCTGCCAGCGAAGCGGCCGAGCCTTTGCCCACGTCACCGTAACCGCAGACCACGGCGACCTTACCGGCCAGCATTGTGTCGGTGGCGCGGCGGATGCCGTCGACCAGCGACTCCTTACAACCGTATTTGTTGTCGAATTTCGACTTGGTGACGCTGTCGTTCACGTTAATTGCCGGGAACGGCAAATGGCCTTCTTTCACCAGCTGATACAGACGGTTCACACCAGTGGTTGTTTCCTCGGAAACGCCTTTGATCTGATCACGCATCTTGGTGAACCAGCCAGGGCTTGCCGCCATACGCTTGGCGATCTGCTTCTTGATCACCTCTTCCTCTTCCGAACCCGGAACAGGGATAATGTCTTCGCCCGCTTCGGCACGTGCGCCCAACAGGATGTACAGAGTGGCGTCGCCGCCATCGTCCAGGATCATGTTCGGGCCTTCGTCGAACAGGAACGATTTGTCCAGGTAGTCCCAGTGCTCTTCCAGTGTCTGGCCCTTGATGGCGAAGACGGGGATACCTGCTTCGGCAATCGCGGCGGCGGCGTGATCCTGGGTCGAGAAGATGTTGCACGACGCCCAGCGCACGTCGGCGCCCAGCGCAACCAGCGTTTCGATCAGAACAGCTGTCTGGATAGTCATGTGCAGCGAGCCGACGATGCGCGCACCCTTAAGGGGCTTGCTTTCCCCGTACTCGGCGCGCAGCGACATCAGTCCCGGCATTTCTGTTTCGGCAATATCCAGTTCTTTGCGGCCGAATCCGGCCAACGAAATGTCCTTAACGATATAGTCCCCGGCCATCAGATGCTCCATTCCGGTAAATTTCGATCCGGGGTGCCACTAGCATCACTTTATGCAAGTGGCAACGGAGATAGGCGGAAACAGGTCTGACGCCTTCAAAATCAGCTCGGCGTGCCGTCTATTTTCACTTTAGGTATCGCTTCAAAAAAATCCGTGCCGGCGGCAACAATACAGCTAATGCCGTTGGCTTGGGTCAGCAGAACGGTATAGGTTCCCGTTTCCTTCGAGGACCAGACCTCCATGACCGATTGCGCTCCGCGCGACTTTTGCAGGCCTCCAAAGGTCAATTCTTCAGAGTAGCTATTCTGCAATTTGGCAATGACATCATCACGTTGCGCACAGCTTTGGGCAAAAGCGGGCGGTGCAGTGGCAGCCATTCCAAAGGTCAGGGATATTGCGAACAAACGCTTGAACATGACAAGCTCCTTTCGATACGAGTTCCGTTTCGTTTCGAGAGGGGCACACTGGGAGGAGTATGCACCCCCCTCAGTCCTTAATGTCGGGATCGCTACACACCATTTCAAAGCACGAATGCTCAAGAAAACGTTGGCAGCCGGTGATCCTGACAGATACATCTTAGCACAAAAATCCGAATTCAATGTGTCCCACTTCACAAGGCATGGCATAATGGCAACACAACCCAGAGCATGGCAGAGAATGCTGTCCGGCCGCAGGCTGGATCTGCTGGATCCGACGCCCGTGGATATCGAGATAGAAGATATCGCCCACGGTCTGGCGTTTGTCGCACGTTGGAACGGGCAAACTGCGGGTGATTTCGCCTATTCCGTGGCCGAGCATTCCCTTCTGGTAGAAGAGCTTTTTGGCCGCATTGCCCCCAAAGCACCGATAAAATGGCGGCTGGCGGCCTTGTTACATGATGCGCCGGAATATGTGATCGGGGACATGATTTCGCCCGTCAAATCTGCCGTCGGCCCCGAATACGGTGCGCTGGATGATCGTCTGGCCGCAGCGATCCATATCCGGTTCGGCCTACCCGCGGCAGTGCCTAAAACCGTGAAGCGGCAAATCAAGAAGGCCGACAAGATCAGCGCCTGGATGGAGGCAACACAGATCGCGGGCTTTTCTGAGCCTGAGGCAACAAAGTTCTTTGGCCGACCGGATAAGGCAGTGATGGAGGGGTTAGAGATCAGACTCAGACCGCCGGTCGAGGTGCGGCGGGCATATACAGAGCGTCATCAGAAACTGCTGCAAGTTATCTAATATCGAGCACAAACTGTCTTTTCAGCTCGGTGGAATGTATTCAGAATTTCTGTATGCAATTTTACGTAAGAATGAACATCAGTAGGCATGCGAACCCAATAATAGATAGCCAACCGATAACTTGATAAAAGAATCTCAGGTCTTCAGATTTTACCTTCAGAATGGTGTCGCTTACCGAAGACGGTTTGGTTTTCCATCTCTTGAACATTCGCGGAATTACCGCTGCGCTACCATGAGCGATGCCCATTGTCGTTAAAGGAACTGCTACACCCAACCCAAATGCGCTGGCTGTAAACCCACTTGTGGTCCACGGTTCATTCCACGCATTTGAAACGACGCCTATAATAATTGCGAGAGAAAGCAAGTTTACGATACACATCACCATTGCGCCGACGCGCTGCGGAAGGGTGACAGGTGCTGAGTATGCTAATCCAAATAGAATTTTTTTGAACACACGCCCATAACTCACCGCGGGCTGCGCTTAGCCAAGATCCGCTGCAAAGTCCGACGGTGCATGTTCAGGCGGCGCGCCGTCTCGGAAACGTTCCGATCACACAATTCATAAACCCGCTGGATATGCTCCCAGCGCACACGGTCCGCGCTCATGGGGTTTTCCGGCGGTGGGGGCAGTTCGTCACCCTTGGCCAGCAAGGCATTGGTGATGTCGGTGGCATCGGCCGGTTTGGACAGATAATCCGTCGCCCCGATCTTCACCGCTGCAACGGCGGTGGCAATCGCACCGTAGCCTGTCAGAACCACCACACGACTGTCGGGGCGCTTTTCCCGCAGCACCTCGACAACATCCAGCCCGTTGCCATCCTCTAGCCGAAGGTCAACCACCGCATAGGCAGGCGGGCGCGCGGTAGCGATTGCGCGGCCTGCAGCGACAGAGCCGGCGGTCTCAATCTCGAATCCGCGCTTTTCCATGGCCTTTGCCAGACGTCTCAGAAACGGCTCGTCATCGTCCACCAGAAGCAGGGATTTGTCGGGGCCGATTTCCAGCTGAGAAGTGTCTGCCATATGTGGGTCTTTCCATTCTGTCTTGCCGTTGGCTTGCTAAGAAGTATTAGCAGCGCCGCAACAAAGGTCAAATTACCTGTTTCTGTTACATCTTATCCAGGAAGCAACCGACCTTGTCCGCCATCTGTTCAGCGGTATCGTCACGATTGAAGAACTCAATAAAGCCGTCCTCGGGCGTAACCAGATAGGTAAAGGTCGAGTGATCGACCAGATAATACTCGTCGCTCTTGTCCTGCGCCTTATAATAGGTCTTGTAGGCCCGGCTGGCGGCTTTGACCTGCTCAGGCGACCCAGTCAGGGCGATGGTCTTGCCGCCAAGGTTGAAGGCATAATCCCCGACGACCTCGGGCGTGTCGCGTTCCGGGTCGATTGAGATGAACAGTGGCGTGACGGATTGCCCGCGCTCGGCGAGGATATCGATGGCATCCGCGTTTCGCGACATGTCAAACGGGCAGACATCGGGGCAGAAGGTGTAGCCAAAGTAGACAAGGGTCGGCTCGGTGATCACATCCTTGTCGGTAACGGTTTCGCCCTTGGCGTTGATCAACTCGAAAGGTCCGCCAATCGCTGCGGTACCGCCTGCGATCTGGCTTGACCGGCACTGCGCGAACTTGTCATCGGAACCCGCTCCACGCGTGAGCAGCCACATGGCACCCAGACCGACGGCCAGAACAACAGTTGCGAGTATGGCGTATATGCGGACCATGATTAAAATCCTGACACAGGGTGTTGTTGATCGTTTCGACCGGGACACCTATCAAGATGATCAGCCGACGCAATAGGACATAATTGACCGATGAAGAATTCCAATATCAGCCTTTGGCGCGGACAGGAGAGAAGCAGCTGGATCAGGCTGCGGACCCTTATTCTGCTGCGCTGGGTGGCGATCATCGGTCAGATTACCGCGATCACGGTCGCCCAGCAGACCTATCACGTTCAGCTGGAACTGGGCCTGTGTTATATGGCCATTGGGGTTTCGGTTCTGGGGAATCTGACCGCCATTTTGCTGTTTCCACAGAACAAACGCCTGTCAGAGTTCGAGAACTTTCTGATGGTTTTGTTCGACCTACTGCAATTGGCATTCCTGTTGTATCTCACCGGTGGTTTGAACAACCCCTTTGCCCTGCTTCTTGTCGGTCCGGTCACAATTTCCGCAAACGTCATGAGCACGCGCTCTACCATGATTGTTGGTGGCGTTGCCGTTGTGCTGACCACATTGCTGGCGCAGTTTCATCTGCCGTTGCACACGGATTTGGGTCTTGTTCTGGATATTCCTGATATCCTTCTGTTCGGAAACTGGGCCGCTATCGTCATCGCCATCGTGTTCCTGGGCGCTTATTCGCATCGTGTCAGCTCCGAAGTTCAATCCATGTCCGAGGCATTGGCTGCGACTCATATGGCACTGGCACGTGAACAGAAGCTGACCGATCTGGGTGGCGTTGTCGCCGCCGCTGCCCATGAGCTGGGGACGCCCCTTGCAACGATCAAATTGACCAGTTCCGAACTGATCGAAGAATTGGATGACCGCCCCGATCTTAAGGAAGATGCAGCGCTTATTCGGGAGCAAGCCAATCGCTGCCGAGATATCCTGAGGGATATGGGGCGCGCGGGTAAAGATGATCTGCATCTGCGCCAGGCTCCGCTATCGGCGGTAATCCACGAAGCCGCCGAGCCACATATCCATCGTGGCAAATATGTGCATTTCGAAGAGGGCCCGGGTCAGGGTGGCGATGTGCAGCAACCTTCGATCCTGCGCAAACCCGAGATCATTCACGGCCTGCGCAACTTGATCCAGAACGGCGTGGATTTCGCCCGCGCCAATGTCTGGGTCGATGCGGAATGGACCGATAGCTGGATCACCGTCAGCATCATGGATGACGGACGCGGATACCCTTCGCAAATGATTGGACGGATCGGTGATCCGTTCATGCGACGTCGACGCGCCGAGAACGATCAACGCACACGGCCTGAATACGAGGGTATGGGTCTGGGGCTGTTTATCGCAAAAACTCTGTTGGAGCGGAGTGGTGCCGAGCTCAAATTCGCAAATGGTTCGGACCCCTATCAAACCTTGACGGATCAACCCGATCGCAGGGGGGCAATCGTCAAAGTGATCTGGCCCCGAAACCTGATCGACGCCCAAACTGGTGATACCCCGGTCCCGTCCGGTGTAAACCAGCAGATCAAGATCTGAATTAAGACACCGTTAACCATTGTAAATCATAGTCACGTCCAGTTTTTCAGGGCGGGACGATATATGGCGGATTGGATCATTCTGGCTGCGATTAGCCTGGTCTCGTCCAGCCTTGCGGTTCAGTGGCTATTGCCGCGCCGACCACGGCACGGGGACAATTTTGGCCTTTCATCTCCACAATCCCTGTACGATGCGGTGTTCCTTTTCGACGGAGACCGGCTGATCAGTCACTCGGACATCGCATTGTCGGGGTATGAAACTGTCAGCGACTGGAATGATCTTAGACGATTGCTGCAGCGCGATTTTCCTGCCTTTCCTGAAACGCCCGAAGTCGTTCGTGATCAGGGCAATCTTGTTGTCACGGCCATCGACTGCACAGTCGAACGAGAAGTTCTGTGTGAGTGGATTGATGGTATCATCCGGGTCCAGTTGCGAGATCTGACAGGTAGCCCCAATCAGGCACGGCGCGATCCCAATGACCCTGTACGTCTGGCGATGGACAAAGCGCCCTATCCCGTCTGGCTTTTGGATCACGCTGACAAGGTCAGGTGGTGCAATGCAGCTTATGTTTCTCTGGTGCGAAAGGCCCGTGGTCAGGACGCGGACCTGACAGATCCACTGTTTCCCGCACAAAAGGATGAAGCTCATTTTGGCAAAAAAACCCGGGCAGCAATTGGTGTTGAGGGTAACAACAACAAGCTTTGGTTTGATCTGACGCGAACGGATCGCGAAGAAGGCCAACTGGGCTATGCAGTCGACATCAATGCGATTGTCGAAGCTGAAACAACCCAGCGTAAATTCGTCCAGACGATGACCAAGACCTTTGCGCAACTATCCATCGGTCTGGCGATTTTCGATCGCAATCGCCAGCTTGCACTGTTCAATCCGGCACTGATCGATCTGACCACCCTGCCCCCGGATTTCCTGAGTTGCCGCCCCAGCCTGTCGAGCTTTTTTGACCGTCTGCGGGATCAACATATGATGCCGGAGCCCAAGAACTACCGCAGCTGGCGCAGCCAGATGAACGATCTGCTCGAGGCTGCCGAAGATGGAAATTATCAGGAAACCTGGTCGTTGCCTTCCGGTTCTGTTTACTCTGTCAGTGGACGCCCACATCCTGATGGCGCCGTTGCATTTCTATTTGAGGATATTACGGCCGAAATAACCCTGACACGCCGGTTTCGTTCAGAAATGGACCTGATGCAGTCCATTCTGGACAAGCTGGCAGACGCCATTGCAGTTTTTGCCGATGACGGAACCCTCGCCTGCACCAACTACGCCTATCAGCTAATGTGGGGCGATGATCATGAGACGGGTTTTGAACCTGCGAGCGTGCTCGAGGTCACCCGACAGTGGCAGGAACAGTGCGCCGCGACTCCGGTCCTTGGCGAAATTCGCGATTTCGTCGAAATGCGTGAAAATCGGGCTGAATGGTCCGCTGATATGCGTATGCGCAATGGCACTATGATTGCCTGTACCATCAGCCCGATGCAAAACGGTGCAACCATCGTGCGCTTTGCCGTTGATCCCAAAGTGACCAAGGCTTCCGAATTGCGGCAAATCTCGGCCTGAACCGGGTTGCAGCGGCCAAGTCGCGGGTCCATTGTGGCACCATGAATTCGCCGCTCTCAATTGCTTTGCACTCACCCGAAGAAACCGCTGAACTGGCCACACGTTTGGGTGCCGGGCTGCTGCCCGGTGACATCCTGTTGCTGGACGGCACAATTGGCAGCGGCAAAACACATTTCGCCCGTAGCCTGATCCAGTCGGTGATGCAGGAACCCGAAGATGTCCCCTCGCCGACCTTCACTCTGGTACAGGTCTATGACACGGATAAGGGTGAAGTCTGGCATTCCGATCTCTACCGGCTGTCCGACGTTGAAGAGATTGAAGAGCTTGGCCTGACCGAAGCCTTCGACACCGCAATCTGCCTGATCGAATGGCCTGACAAGCTGGGATCGCTGACGCCAGCCTCTGCCCTGATGCTGAGCTTCAAAACAGATGATGACGAGGAAGAATTGCGCACCATGACAATCACATGGTCTGACCCAAAATGGGTTTCAAAGCTGGAGAGCCTTAGATGACAAACCGGGCAGTTCTGGCCGAAGCCCTGATCGCGCAAACGCCTTGGGTGGGCTCTACCCACGCACCGTTAGCTGGTGACGCGTCGAACCGCCGGTATGAGCGGCTGACCGACCCTGAGACTGGCCGCACAGCTGTGCTGATGGATGCGCCGCCTGAAAAGGGCGAGGACGTCAAAGCCTTTGTGCGTGTTGCGGAATATCTGCGCTCCATTGGCCTCAACACACCTGAAATCTACGCAGAAGATGCGCATTACGGCTTTCTGTTGCTCGAAGATTTGGGGGATGATCTGTTTGCGCGGGTTCTGCAAACAGAACCAAAGCTGGAACGTACGCTGTATGAGGCAGCTACAGATGTTCTGGTACACCTGCACGAGGCTCCGGTACTGTCTTTGGACAGTTATGACCCTTCCCTGATGACAGAGTATTCATCGCTTGCCTTCACCAAATACGCACAAGGCATCCTTGGAACGCATGATGGTGACGCGCGCAGCCGATTTGAGCACCGCTTTGCCGACATCCTGCATCAGGAAACCTCCGGAACACGCGTCGTTGTTTTGCGCGACTACCATGCCGAGAACCTGATCTGGTTGCCGGATCGGGACGGAATCCAGCGCGTCGGCCTGCTGGATTTTCAAAGCGCAATGCTGTGTCATCCGGCCTATGATCTGATGTCTTTGCTTCAGGATGTGCGCCGCACTGTTCCGGCTGGGATAGAAATGCGCATGATCGACCGCTACATCGCCGCAAGCGGTGTAGATGGTCACGATTTCCGCACCGCATACAGTGTTCTTGGAGCGCAGCGAAACCTACGCATTCTCGGTGGCTTTGCGCGTCTGGCAACGGACTACGGGAAACCGCAATACATCGACCTGATTCCTGCTGTATGGGCACATCTGATGCGCGATCTGGAACATCCGGCGCTGATTGCGATCGCGGATCTGGTGCGTAGCGCACTACCAGAACCCACACCGGAAAATCTGGACAGGCTGAGGCCGCAATGACCCAAAGCCCCCAATCCATAATGATGTTTGCTGCCGGGTTCGGCACCCGCATGGGTGCGTTGACCCGCGACAAGCCGAAGCCCCTGATCGAGGTTGCAGGCAAACCCCTGATCGACCACGCGCTTGATCTTGTGGACGAACTGCGCCCGATTAAGGTGGTCGCAAACGCCCATTATCGCGCTGATCAACTTGAGGCACATCTGGCGCCAAAAAACGTTGTACTGTCACGTGAAGAACCGGATATTCTGGAAACCGGTGGAGGATTGCGTGCCGCGCTTCCGTTACTAGGCACCAAACCTGTTTTTACCATGAACACCGATGCCATCTGGGCCGGTCCGAACCCTCTGAAACTGCTGCAGGAAACCTGGGATCCTGATCGGATGGATGCGTTGCTCATGTGCATCCCCGTCGAACAGACTATTGGACATTCTGGTCAGGGTGATTTCACGATCGATGAGGATGGCCGGATCACCCGGGGGCCCAGTCTGATCTATGGCGGTGCTCAGATCCTGAAAACCGACGGGCTGCGCGCGTTTCAGCAAAAGGCGTTTTCGCTAAACCTGCTCTGGGACCAGATGCACAATCAAAAGCGGTTGTTTGCCGTTCAGTATCCTGGGCGGTGGTGTGATGTTGGCCGACCCGAAGGTATCGCAATGGCCGAAGGTCTTCTGGCGGATGTTTGAGCCCAGCACCCTGCCCCGTGTCTTTGCAGTGCCACCCGGCACAGATTTTCCCAAAGCATTGGTTCGTGGTCTGCAATTGCGGTCCGCGCATTTTCCTCCGGAAGCACTGGCGCGCGCGCAGCTGGTCGTGAACACAAGACGCATGGCACGACGGGTGCGTGATCTGTTCGATCAGGGACCGGCTTGTCTGTTACCGAAACTCTCGCTGGTCACCGATCTGGGTGAAAACGTCGATCTGGCTAAAATACCGCCTGCAATTCCACCTTTGCGCCGCAGGTTGGAATTGACCCAGCTTATTGCCAGACTTCTTGAACAACAGCCTGATCTGGCTGCGCGGTCTTCATTGTTTGACCTGTCCGACAGTCTGGCCGCCCTGATTGACGAGATGCAGGGTGAAGGCGTATCTCCGGACGCTATCCGCCAACTGGATGTAAGCGATATGTCAGGTCACTGGGCACGGGCTCAGGCCTTTATCGGTATCGCGGATCACTTCATCGATTCAGATGAGGACGCGCTCGACGTAAACGCGCGACAACGTCGGGTGGTGGAGAATCTGATCGCACGCTGGCAGGTAGCGCCGCCTCAGCATCCGGTCATTCTGGCAGGCTCGACCGGTTCGCGCGGGACGACGTTGATGCTGATGCAGGCCGTCGCGCGATTGCCTCAGGGGGCGTTGGTTTTGCCCGGGTATGACTTTGACCAACCGGATCACGTCTGGCGTCGGCTGGATGATGCGCTGACATCAGAGGATCATCCGCAATACAGATTCCGCAAACTGATGCGCGAGTTGGATCTAGAGCCGGATCAAATTCAACACTGGACGGATGAACTGGCCCCCTCACCTTCTCGTAACCAGTTGATATCTCTTGCATTACGACCAGCGCCCATAACCGATGCCTGGATGACCGAAGGTCCCCAGCTGGCCAATCTGGACAAAGCAACCGCAGATCTGACTCTGGTCGAAGCCCAGTCGCCACGGGCTGAGGCCTTGGCCATTGCGCTGCGCCTGCGGCAAGCGGCTGAGACTGGCCAAACCGCTGCCCTGATCACGCCTGACCGAATGCTAACCCGTCAGGTCAGTGCAGCACTGGACCGTTGGAACATCCTGCCGGATGACAGTGCTGGTTTGCCACTGCAACTGTCACCTCCCGGCCGGTTCCTACGCCATGTTGCCGGATTGCTTGCGCGACGTCTGGATGGCGAGGCATTGCTTACACTGCTTAAGCACCCCTTGTGCCATGACGGCGAGGATCGCGGGGCGCATTTGCTACACACGCGCGATCTGGAACTGGATTTGCGCCGCCACGGACCCCCAGTCCCTGACAGTGACAGCCTGACCAAAGCCGCCATTCGCAAGGAAATCCCTGAGGACTGGGTAAACTGGGTTTCCACTCACTTCTGTGATCAACAGATTCCGGGCGAACGCCCGCTGGTGGACTGGGTCAAGCACCTGCGCAAACTGGCCGAAGCGATTTCGGCAGGGAGTTCGGATGAAACCGGCACGCTGTGGGATAAGAATGCAGGGCAGAAGGCGCTGACAGTTCTGACCTCATTGGAAGACGAAGCCAAACATGGCGGCGCAATGACCGCTCATGATTTTGCCGATCTTCTGGGCGCATTGCTTGCTGGTGAAGAAGTGCGCGACCGGGATGCACCGCACCCGCGCATCATGATCTGGGGCACGCTTGAGGCGCGCGTTCAGGGCGCCGATCTTCTGATCCTAGGCGGTTTGAACGAGGGCAGCTGGCCCGAAGCGCCATCTCCGGATCCGTGGCTTAACCGGCAAATGCGGGACAAGGCGGGCCTTTTGCTGCCGGAACGGCGCATTGGGCTATCTGCGCATGATTTCCAACAAGCTGTTGGTGCGCCCGAAGTTTGGCTGACACGGGCGACCCGCTCTGATGACGCCGAAACTGTTCCATCCCGTTGGCTGAACCGCATGACCAACCTTCTGCAAGGGTTATCGGGGCAGGGCGGCCCTGAAGCCTTGGCCGGTATGAAAGCGCGGGGCCAGCAATGGCTGGACTGGTCAGAAACCCTTGAAGATGCGCCCGAGATTGTAGCTGCGCAACGCCCATCACCCCGTCCGCCGGTTGCGGCGCGCCCAAAACGGCTGACGGTGACCGAGATCAAGCGCCTGATCCGCGATCCTTACGCAATTTATGCCAAGCATGTACTGCGACTGAAGCCTCTGGATCCTCTGGTGCAGGCACCCGATGCGTTGCTGCGTGGTATCGTGATCCACGAGATACTTGAACATTTCATTCAGGACAGCGTTCTGGATAGTGCGTTGTTGTCACGTGAGAATTTCATGAAACGCGCTGAGGCTTTGCTGGATGAACACGTAGCCTGGCCCACGGCACGCAAGTTGTGGCTGGCGCGTCTGGAACGAATTGCCGATGACTTTCTGCAGGCCGAAATCGGACGTCGCGGGGATGGCGGTCCCGTCGCCTTTGAAGCCACAATGAAGCTGGTCTTGTCACCGCTTGATTTCACCATCGCCGGGCGTGCTGATCGGATCGATCGCAATAGCCGCGGCGCGTTGCGGATCGTCGACTATAAAACCGGCACACCTCCAACTGAAAGCCAGCAGGCGAAATTCGACAAACAGCTGCTGATCGAAGCCGCCATGGCAGAGCAGGGCGGTATTGAAGGGTTTGATCCCTTACCCGTCGCTGAGGCGGTGTTTATCGGCATGGGCGGAACCTACAAAGAGGTTCGCGCACCACTGACAAAAGAACCGCCTGAAAAGGTTCTTGCAGAGTTGAAAGTGCTGATTTCCTCTTATTTAGAGCCTGATCAGGGTTTCTCGTCCCGGCGGATGCTGCACAAGGATACTGATATTGGTGACTATGATCATCTTGCCCGGTTTGGTGAGTGGGATCGTACGGCGGAAACACATCCCGAGGACGTGAAATGAGCCCGCGCAACGACGCAACCGAGCGGCAGGTGCAAGCGGCGCGACCTGATGCCTCGACCTGGTTGGCTGCCAATGCCGGATCGGGAAAAACGCGCGTTCTGACCGACCGCGTCGCCCGCCTTTTGCTGGACGGGGTTCAACCACAGCACATCCTGTGTCTGACCTACACCAAGGCCGCTGCCAGCGAGATGCAGAACCGCCTGTTCAAGCGCCTTGGCGAATGGGCAATGCTGGGTGACGAACGCCTCCTGAAACAACTGACTGATTTGGGCGTGCATGGAGTTATCACGCCCGAACGATTGGGGCAGGCGCGAACCTTGTTTGCGCGCGCGATCGAGACCCCGGGCGGTCTGAAAATTCAAACCATTCACTCATTCTGCGCATCACTGCTTCGGCGGTTTCCTCTGGAGGCTGGCGTCAGCCCTCAATTCGCCGAGATGGAAGATCGCGCTGCATCCCTGTTGCGCGAAGAAATCGTTGAGGATTTCGCCGACGGCCCTCAGGCCGGTCTGGTCGAAGATATTGCCCGATATGTCACCGATACTGGTTTTGACAAGCTGACAGCGGCGATCACGCAAAGACGCAGTCAGTTTGCTCAGCCGTTGGACTGGTCCGGCCTGCAGCAACGGTTTGGCTTGCCTGAAGGTTTCGACGAAGAGACCTTGCTGCGGCAGGTTTACCTTGGAGGCGAGGTCGAACTGATCCGTTCCATACTACCCGCACTGATCGAAAGCGGCGGCAATAACGCTAAGGCTGCTGCCAAACTGACTGGTTTTGACGAGCCACGGCTGAGCTACCTTCCGATACTTGAGGGTGTCTTTCTGACCGGAAAGTCCGCCAAAGAACCTTTCACGGCCAAACTCAACAGTTTCCCAACCAAGGCACTGCGCGAAGGCGTGGTGGCGGACCGAATGCCGCAGCTAGAGGCCTTGATGTTACGGGTCGAGGCCGCGCGCGAACATCGCCTCGCGCTTGTCGCGGCCCGGAAAACCGCTGTGCTGCACCGCTTCGCAACCGCGTTCTTGCCGGAGTATGAACGACGCAAGCAGCTGCGGGGTTGGTTGGATTTCGACGATCTGATCTTGCGGGCGCGACAGGTTCTGAACGATCCGGCAGTGGCTGAATGGGTGCTCTATCGTCTGGATGGCGGCATCGATCATATACTTGTGGACGAAGCTCAGGATACCAGCCCCGACCAGTGGGATGTGGTCGAAAAACTGGCACAGGAATTCACCAGCGGTGAGGGTGCGCGATCCGGCATCGAACGCACCATTTTTGTGGTCGGAGACAAGAAACAGTCGATCTACTCCTTTCAGGGTGCTGATCCACAGGCGTTTGACAGGATGCAGGCCGAATTTGGTCGGAAACTGGATGAATCAGGCTCTAAACTGTGGGATTCAACGTTGGAGTATTCATTCCGCTCCTCCAGCGCGATCCTTGGTCTGGTCGACATTCTGTTCGAAAATCAATCTGAGGCAGGGTTTCACAAGGACTCGTTGCACCGCGCCTTCAAAGCAGACTTGCCGGGCCGGGTGGACCTGTGGCCCGTGGTTGAAAAGGTCGATGATGAAGAAGAGGGTGACTGGACCGATCCTGTCGACCGACCAGGTGCCCGGCATCACACGGTCATTCTGGCCGAACAGGTAGCCAGCTCGATCAAATCAATGATCGAGCGCGGTGAAACAATCCCCGAGGACGGAGAGAAACCGGGCACCTTTGTTCGCCGCCGGGTTCAGCCAGGTGATTTCCTGATCCTTGTTCAGCGACGATCAGATCTGTTTGCCGAGATCATTCGAGCCTGCAAAGCAGCAGGACTACCGATTGCCGGAGCGGACCGACTGAAGGTCGGGGCAGAGTTGGCGGTTAAAGACCTTGCCGCCTTGCTTAACTTTCTGGCAACACCGGAAGACAGCCTCTCGCTTGCAACGGTTCTCAAATCCCCGTTGTTCGGCTGGACCGAGCAGCAGCTTTTCGATCTGGCGCATCGCCGCAAAGAAACTTTTCTGTGGGCGGCGCTACGCAACCGCGGTGAAGAATTCCCCGAAACGCTTGCGGTGCTGAACGATCTGCGGGGACAGATCGATTTCCTGCGTCCCTATGATCTGATCGAGCGCATACTGACCCGCCATGATGGACGTCGCAAACTGCTGGGCCGATTGGGAGCAGAGGCCGAAGACGGCATCAACGCGCTGCTTTCACAGGCTTTGGCTTATGAACGAACGGATATTCCCAGCCTGACCGGTTTTCTGGTCTGGATGCAGACCGATGATCTTGAGATCAAACGTCAAATGAGCGGCGTTGGAAATATGATCCGGGTGATGACGGTTCATGGATCAAAGGGGCTCGAGGCTCCGATTGTAATCTTGCCGGATACCGGCAAGAGGCAACCGCCGCGCGATGCCGAAATCATGGTCGCCGATGGCACACCTTTGTGGAAAGTCCCTGCGGACGTTTCCCCCGCACTCATTTCCCGCGCACGCGAAGAGGCCCGCTCCCGAGAAGAAAATGAACGGCTTCGCTTGCTGTATGTGGCTCTGACACGGGCGGAAAAGTGGTTGATTGTTGCTGCCGCCGGGGATGTCGGAAAGGATGGGACCAGTTGGTATCAGATGGTCGAGGCCGCGATGGAGCGGGCAGGGGCCACGCAACTGCCCGGGTCAGATATCCGCAGGCTTTCCCATGGTAACTGGGACGCGCCGCCCCTTGAGGAACGCGCCGAGCTAACGTCGCCTGTTGTGGAATTGCCGGTTTACTTCAACAAGCCTGCGCAGGAACCCGAAACACCCGCTGAAACCGTCAGCCCATCTGATCTGGATGGGGCAAAGGCACTGCCGGGTGACACCGGGCAGGATGAAGAGGCTGCCAAGCTGCGTGGAACGCAGCTGCACATGCTGCTTGAACACCTTCCGGTCACCGATCAACCTACGTGGCCCCAGCTTTGCGCGCGGCTTCTGCCCGATATGCATGAGGCGGATAGGGGAGAGCTTTTGGCCGAAGCTACCCGGGTTCTGACCGCACCCGATCTGCAATCCGTCTTTGCCGCTGACACGCTTGCTGAAGTGCCCGTGACAGCAACTCTTGGTGATCACCGGATGCACGGGGTGATCGACCGGCTGATCGTCACCGAAGCGGAGGTTCATGTGATTGATTTCAAATCAAATGCGACCGTTCCGACGAGTGCGGAATCCTGTCCCGAAGGTCTATTGCGTCAAATGGGTGCATATGCGCAGGCGATGGCACAGATCTATCCCGACCGGAAAATCCAAACGGCCATTCTGTGGACCCGGACGGCCAGCCTGATGTGGTTGCCACACGATCTTGTGACAGATGCACTGGCCCGCTACCGGATATCTTGACCTCCCCCAACACGACACCTACTTTCGATTCCCAAGCGCATCCCATTCAGGAGACAGAATATGTCGACCGTAGCCGTAACTGACGACACATTTGACGCCGAAGTCAAAAACTCGGACGTCCCCGTAGTAGTAGATTTCTGGGCCGAATGGTGCGGACCCTGCAAGCAGATCGGTCCCGCACTGGAAGAGCTGGCAGCCGAGTATGGCGGCAAGGTGAAAATCGCCAAGGTCGACGTTGACAGCAACCCGAACTCTGCCGCTGCCATGGGCGTTCGTGGTATTCCGGCGCTGTTCATCTTCAAAGACGGTCAGGTCATTTCAAACCGCGCAGGTGCTGCCCCCAAAGCCGCTCTGCAAAGCTGGATCGACGAGTCGATCTGATCGGTAACGATATCTGATCATTAAGGGCGTCCAATCGGGCGCCTTTTTTTGGTCCGATCAAAGCCCTCCAACTGGATTTTGCCTGAGCGTTGATCCAGGGCGAATATTGCGCGGACAGAGACGAAGGAATGACATGGCCAAAACAAGAGTATTGGTGGAATTCGGTATGGGTACTTCGCTAAGGCGCGAGGACTATACCGAAGCTGCACTTCGAGCAATCAAGGATGCGCTTTGGCACAACTCGGTCAACATGGCTGAACTGTTCGGATTCCCGAAGGAAGCGATGATCATTGATGCGGAAATTGGCGTTCAGCAGCCAGAGAAAGTCGACGTCGAAGCGCTGAAGGCCGTGTTTCCATATGGCAAGCCCAACATCAAAGTCACGCAAGGTGGGCTGGATGTCGACAAGCCTCATACCGAAGGGAACACAGTCATCGCAAACGCAGCAATTGTTGTATCGTTCGACATGGAGTCGGCCTAATGACCGAAAAACGTATCATTCTGGAAATGGGTACCGGCAACGACCTTTATGGTCAGGATTATACCAAAGCGGCGCGCCGGGCAGTGCAGGACGCGCTGCACCATTCCTCGATCACATTGTTTTCCAAACTGGACATTGATCATTCGGAAATGCGGGTTTGCGTAACAATCGGTGTGCAACAACCCGAGGACGTGGATTGTGATCTGGTTGCGTCCGATCTGCCGCGTGGCCGAGCCGAGGTTCGCGCCGTCAAAGGTGGTCTGGATGTTGAGGACACAGAGGCAGGAACGCGTCACGTCGTTGCCACAGCTGCGATCGAGGCATTTCTTCCCGATCTTGCAGGCCAATTCGTACAGAGCTGAAATGAAAAAAGCCGCCCAGTATCGGACGGCCTCTTCCTCTGCTGATCCTTATTGAAAGATCAGATTTTTGCGATTTCGGCGCGTGTCAGGCCGATATCTTCCAGCTGAGCGTCTGTCAGGTGGTTCAGAATATTGCGCGTCTTGCGGGATTCGTTCCACGCGACAACGTTGTTTAAGACATTGATGAACGCGTCCACTACATGCAGAATGGTAGCTGCTCCGAGCGGCGCGTGGATATTTGCGGTAGTTGCCATTTGCCCAGTCCTTTGATCTGAAACAGCCGACCCGTTGTCGGTTGTGAGCCCCATGTAGTACCGGCAGGACGGACTCACAATTGATAGTCTGGTAACCCCGGAATGCATTTTTTGCATATCTTTTGGGCAGTTTCAGAACGGGTTGCGCCGATCCCGTCCCCGGCCCATATATGTCGCCGGTGATAACGGAGGCTTTCATGGCAGACAGCGATTTCCCCGGATGGCACGGGACCACGATCATTGGCGTCAAAAAAGACGGGCAGATCGTCATCGCGGGTGACGGGCAGGTTAGCCTGGGTCAGACCGTGATTAAGGGAACCGCCCGAAAGGTGCGTCGCCTGTCGCCTGGCGGGTTCGAGATCGTGGCTGGTTTCGCCGGCTCAACGGCGGATGCCTTTACCTTGTTGGAACGGCTGGAAGCCAAGCTTGAGGCAACACCCGGTCAGCTGGCTCGCGCATCTGTCGAACTGGCAAAGGACTGGCGTACTGACAAATACCTGCAAAAGCTTGAGGCGATGCTGATCGTAACCGACGGCAAAGACCTGTTTGTGATCACCGGGGCAGGGGATGTGCTTGAGCCCGAACACAATGTAGCGGCCATCGGATCCGGCGGTAACTTTGCACTGGCCGCAGCCCGCGCGATGATGGACAGCGACAAATCGGCCGAGGACGTCGCACGTCAATCCATGGCGATCGCTGCCGACATCTGCGTTTATACCAATGGTAAGCTGACAGTCGAAACGATCTCGGCCTGAGGTTCAGGCCAGGAGCGTTGAGATCTCCTTACCTTTCCAGCGGCGATGCATGCCAACGAGGCCCAGTATCGCCGCTATGATAACGATGTAGTACGGCACACGGATATCGATACTCATCAATCCGCCCCCGATCAGCGACATAACTCCCCCGGCAAGGCAGAACACGGCGGTTGTGACGCCCATCACCCACCCCTGATCCGTTTCACTGACGCTGGATGAAAACAGCCCCAGCATAGTCGGGTAGGCGACTCCGAACAGGAAGTAGAAGAAGAAGACCGGGACGTAGCTGAAAACACCGCTCGGACTGAAGGCAAAAGCAGCGCCACAGACGATCATGACGATCAGAGAAGTGTGGATGATGCTGTGTTTGCTGAATCGCTCCTGTGCAGGTTTCACAAGGAACGTGCTCGAAAACGCCAGTGCGACGCCGATGACGACCATCGCAACACTGCCACCGATCACGCCATAGCCAAACGCACTGGTCAGGAAGTTATCCACGAAGACGTAAAACGTGACATTTGCGATCATGAAGAATGAATAGACCGGTAGGATCTTCAGAACCATCGGATGTCCGCGCACCGCGATCAGACTGTCGGTGATATCACGAGGCCTGAAAACAAAAGGCTCGCGCTCGGTTCTTGTGTCCTTAAAGAAGACTGACACGAGGAAAATCGCGATCAACACCAGAACAAAGGCACCATAAAACGGTGTCTTCAGTGTCGCCGCGCTACCCAGCAGTGCCGCATCGGAGAGAACCGCGCCGATGATAGGGCCCCCTACAAGGCCAAAGCTGACGCCGGTTACGATATACCCCATGTTGCGATCGCGATCAGCGGCATCCGTGCTGCCGTCAATCATCGCTGCCTGCGCGATGGGCTGGTTGCCTGCGGTAAAGCCGGTAATCGACCGTCCCAGAATTAGCAAAAGCAAGCTGTTTAGATACAGGGCGGCAATGGTGATCGCATACCCGGCAAGCGCACCACCAAGACAAACCAGCAAGGCATTCTTGCGCCCGATCGAGTCCGAGACCTTGGATACATATACGACCCCCAGAAACCAGGACAGAAAGAAGCATCCGATCACCAACCCGTAGTAGAAATGCCGGCGACCATCCGGGGTGTTGTCAGGCAGGAATCCGGATTTCGTCTCCATAATCAGTGAGTTGATGATGGGAAAGACCAGCCCTTGCCCAATCAGA
Organism: Roseibium sp. RKSG952; assembly: GCF_009711355.1. Taxonomy (NCBI): domain Bacteria; kingdom Pseudomonadati; phylum Pseudomonadota; class Alphaproteobacteria; order Hyphomicrobiales; family Stappiaceae; genus Roseibium; species Roseibium sp. RKSG952. Next base: position 26,989 of record NZ_SMMF01000895.1, read on the forward strand.
TCCACAAATACAACGAACAGCAATGTGATCTTGGCAATTTTACTCATGCAACATGTCCCTGGTTCCAATACCCGGGATCACTGTAGCAGATTGGCAGCGCGTCACCTAACCGCAGATCAGCGGCCGAATTGCTCCGGCCGCTGAATTGGTGTTTCGCAATTGATTACTTAAGTGCCGCAACGCCCAGCGGAACGCCTGCCACTTCGCACCAGATGTAGACCTCGTCATAGCCCGAGATATCCATGGTGGGCGGGACAGCATATTGCTGCTTGCCTGTCAGGTTCAGCAGCGCGCCCAGCTTGGAGTTGGGATCATAGGTGCCGTTCTTACCGAAGGCCACGCGCGGGTCAGGACCATTGTCCAGAGAAAAGTCGTCACCCAGCTCCACAATGTAACGATCGCCATCCTTGACCACCTTGACCGAACCCGTGGTCACGTGTTTCGAACGGCCCTCGAATGTGCCCTTTTTCTTAGCACCGCCAGCAACTGCAACACCGGCGCTAGCCAGAGTCAGAGCTGCACCAGTGGCAGCCGCGTTCAGAAAGAGCGAACGACGAGTCATCATGATGTGTGTCTCCATTAGTAAGTGCAGGCGGGTTTGCCCGTCGTCGCAAACTATGCGCAGGTATTCACTGTCTGGCGATTCACATCACCTAGAATTTGCGTGTGCTTACCGTGTATTGCTGTGATCTTTCTGTGATCGGCTTGTGTTTTCGCGCCTTATGATTAGGTTCCCGTGCGAAACAAACGGATAGAAAACACATGACCGACCTGACCCCGCGCGAGATTGTCTCGGAACTGGACCGCTTTATCATCGGACAGAAGGACGCAAAGCGTGCGGTGGCAGTGGCGCTGCGGAACCGGTGGCGGCGCAAGCAATTGCCTGATGACATTCGGGACGAGGTCTATCCCAAGAACATCCTGATGATCGGCCCCACCGGTGTCGGCAAGACCGAGATCAGCCGGCGTCTGGCAAAACTGGCGCGGGCACCCTTTATCAAGGTCGAGGCGACCAAGTTTACCGAAGTGGGCTATGTCGGCCGCGACGTCGAACAGATCGTTCGTGATCTGGCAGATGCCGCCATCCTGCAGACCCGTGAATACATGCGCGAGGATGTCAAAGCCAAGGCGTATCAGGCAGCCGAAGATCGTGTGATCGAAGCCATCGCAGGAACGGACGCGCGTGAATCCACTCGTGAGATGTTCCGCAAAAAGCTGAAGGCGGGCGAGCTGGACGACACCGTAATCGAGCTGGAACTGTCCGACACCTCGAACCCGATGCCGATGTTTGACATTCCCGGCCAGCCCGGCAGCCAGATGGGCATGATGAATCTGGGCGATATCTTCGGCAAGGCCTTTGGTGGTCGCACCGTCAAGAAGCGCCTGACCGTTGCCGAGAGCTACGACATATTGATCGGTGAAGAAGCCGACAAGCTTCTGGACGATGAAACCGTCACTCGTATTGCACTGGAATCCGTTGAACAGAACGGCATCGTATTCCTGGACGAAATCGACAAGGTCTGCGCCCGCACGGATGCACGTGGTGGCGACGTCAGCCGCGAAGGCGTTCAGCGCGACCTGCTGCCTCTGATCGAAGGGACAACTGTCTCGACCAAGCACGGTCCGGTCAAGACCGACCACATCCTGTTCATCGCGAGCGGTGCCTTTCACATCGCCAAGCCTTCGGATCTGTTACCCGAACTTCAGGGCCGTCTGCCGATCCGCGTAGAGCTGCGCGCGCTGACCGAAGAGGATTTCGTTCGTATTCTGACCGAAACCGACAACGCCCTGACCCTGCAATACACCGCCTTGATGGGTACTGAAGAGGTGACCGTCAGCTTCAGTGAGGATGGCATTGCCGCACTGGCACGTATCGCGGCAGACGTAAACCAAAGCGTCGAGAACATCGGGGCGCGTCGCTTGTACACGGTAATGGAACGCGTGTTCGAAGAGCTGTCCTTTACCGCGCCCGACCAGGCCGGAACGCAAATCACAGTCGACGCGCAATTTGTGAACGACAATCTGGGTGAGCTGACCAAATCAACCGACCTGAGCCGTTACGTTTTGTAACACTGCCAGCCGGTTTTTGCCGTTAATTCCGCCCTGCGCCGCTGGACGCAGGGCGAGAATGCGATAGCGTAGGCGCAATTCATCCTGAGGGTTGGCCTGTGCTGCGCTATTTTTTAGTTCTGATTGTATCTCTGTCGCTAAGCGCCTGCGTCGACCGAACGGTAACCGAGATCGTGCCTTCGGCAGTAAACGTCGGGACACCTGAAAAGATATTCGCAAGTACGACCCGAGCGCGTGAAGCAGATGGAACCTACGGTTTCCGGCGGGGGGATTCGCTGAAGTTTCTGGAAACAACAGTATCGATCCCGCCAACGCACACACCAGGAACGCTGAAATTTTCCTACGCGAACCCAAATCCGAAAAAAGAATTCGTTCTGACAGATGTGACCGAGTTAGGCGGGCCAAAGGGATTACGCGAACATCTACGTGGCGAGGACGACGTCACTATCTTTGTGCACGGCTATAATTCGACCCAAACCGAGACGATTTTCCGCGCGGCTCAGCTGACACATGACATTGGTCTTCCGGGCTCCACACTGGTCTACTCCTGGCCTAGCCGCGCGACCGGGTATGGGTATGCCTATGATCTGGACAGCATGTTGTTCGCCCGCGACGGGTTAGAGCAGACGATCCGTGAACTGAAAGCCATGGGTGTCAAGCGCGTCATTCTGGTCGCACATTCCATGGGCGGCGCTCTGGCAATGGAAATGATGCGGCAAGCTGAACTGCAAGAACCGGGCTGGGCCAACAGAAACATCGAAGGGGTCGTCTTAATCTCACCAGATCTGGATGTTGACCTGTTCCGTTCGCAGATGAGACGCATCAAGAACCCGCCCGATCCTTTCCTGGTTATGGTGTCACAAAAGGACAAGATCCTGAACATTTCAGGCCGCCTCCGCGGAACAGACGAGAGCGAGAGATTGGGTAATATAAGCTCGGTTAAGACGCTTGAAGAATTCCCGATCAACGTAATCGATACAACCGCGTTTAACAAAGACGCAGAGTCCTCACATTTCGTTGCGGCCACCTCTCCGGCACTCTTGTCGATCCTCAATTCGCTAAGACGCGTAAACAATACCTTCGGCCGCGAAGATCGACCGGGCATCGACATTCTGGTTCCGCCCAGCCAACGCAATCCAGACGGTGCGACCGAAATTGTTCTGACAGAAACCGGGCAGGCGCAGGTCAGCTCTCCGTGACGCAGTTCAGACTGCGTCAGTATCTGTACGATAACGCTACCTGGTTGAGTGCCGGTGTTCTGCTGACTTTTCTGTCCAGCTTCGGTCAGACCTTCTTCATTTCCATTTTTGCCGGGGAAATCCGAGCGGAGTTCGGCCTGAGCCATGGTGCTTGGGGAGGTCTCTATTCTCTGGGTACAACCGTGTCCGCCATCGTGATGATCTGGGCCGGCGGTTTGACTGATGTTTTTCGGGTTCGGGTTCTTGGCCCGGTGGTATTGGCTGGTCTTTCGCTGGCGGCGATATCGATGGCATTGAATTCGTGGCTCATGTTGCTGCCCGTAGTAATCTTTCTGCTACGCCTGTTCGGCCAGGGTATGAGCATCCACATCGCCACGGTCGCCATGGCCCGCTGGTTTACGGTCACACGAGGCAAGGCGTTGTCGATTGCGACAATTGGTATTGCGCTGGGTGAAGCTTTGCTACCGTTGGGTTTCGTTGCCGCCATGGCATTTGTAGATTGGCACTGGCTCTGGATCGTGTCGGCCGGGATCACCGCATTGGGCATTCCGGTTCTGATCCGGTTGTTGCGGCAAGAGAGGACCCCGCAAAGCCTGTCGGATGCCTATTCTTCAACCGGGATGCAGGGCCATCACTGGACCCGTAAGGAAACTCTGTTTCATCCACTGTTCTGGCTGATGACACCTGCGATACTAGGACCATCCGCGTTTATCACTGCCTTTTTCTTTCATCAGGTTCATCTGGCTGAGGTGAAGGGCTGGCAGCATATTGAACTGGTGGCATTGTTCCCGGTTTTTACCGGGGTTTCACTTCTTGCGATGTTCACCTCGGGCTGGGCATTGGACAAGTGGGGAACGGCGCGGATGATGCCGTTCTACCAACTACCTATGGCAGTCGGTTTTGCCGTTATCGGAGTGACCAACTCGATCAGCGGGGCGCTTATAGGAATGTCCTTTCTTGCCCTGACGGTCGGTGCGAACAACACTTTGCCCAGCGCGTTCTGGGCCGAGTTCTATGGCACCCGTCACATCGGTTCCATCAAGGCAATGGCAACCGCAGTGATGGTTCTGGGCTCAGCCATTGGCCCGGGCCTGACCGGAGTTCTGATTGATCTGGGTATTCCGCTCAGCACACAATTTCTGTGGATCGCTGTCTTTTTCGTTCTGGTTTGTCTGACGGCATGGGCCGGGATCAGCCGGGCTGCCCGCAGTCTTTAACGAACCCGTCGAAGATACACGTAATAAGCGCCATCACCGCCATGACTGATATGGGCGGGCGTTACCTGCATTACGGCTTGTGCCAAAGGTGGTATCGACAACCAATGCGGCACCTGATTGCGCAATACCCCGCGTGGTGTCGGAATTGGCCCCGGTTCATCACGATCTTTGCCTTTGCCGGTGATGACCAGAACCAGTCGCTTGCCCGAAGCCTGCGCCGACAGAACAAAGCGAACCAAAGCCGGGTGGGCCGTATCAACGCGCATGCCGTGCAGGTCAATGCGGCCCTCTGGCTTCAGCTTTCCACGCTTCATGCGTCCGAAAGCCTTGTTGTCCATCTGGACCGGCGCACCACGCAATTGTTCTGTTACCGAAGGTTTCAGTGTGTTCCGTGATGGTTTGGCCGGTACTTTCTGTCCCAATTCAAACGCATCAATCCGTGCTTTCGGGGTCTTCGTTGGTTTTGGTTTCGGCAGGGTGGCCGGGTGCACTGATTGCGGAATTTCCGGATGCAGCCTCTCAGCCTGCTTCGCTACTTTGCGCCAAAGCTCGATTTCTTCTGCCGTCAGTTTGCGCCGTGTCATCAGAACTCATCCGGCAATAGGGCGTAGGCGCGCTGAATTGGCAGCAACACAACCATCCGACCCGGATCCTTAAGTCTGCCCGCTGCCTGCCCGGCATCGTCGCCTGTACCAAAGAATATATCGGCGCGTTGCGCCCCTTTGATGGCAGAGCCCGTATCCTGTGCGATCATCAATCGCCTGATCGGATCCTTGCCGTCCTTTTCGACCCATACGGGCGAACCCAGCGGGGTATAAGCCGGATCAGCTGCAATGCTGCGCATCGTTGTAACCGAGCGGTTCATGGCCCCCAAAGGGCCGCGCTCGGGTGCAACACGCGAAACTTCACGAAAGAACACGTAAGAGGGATTGTGAAACAGCAGTTCGGTGCCTGCCTCGGGGTTCTTGCGCACCCAGGATCGTATCCTCTGTGCGCTGACCTCATGCGCGCCCAGCGCCCCGCGGCGCACCAGTTCTACACCGATCGAGCGATAGGGGTGACCATTCGCGCCACCATAACCAACCCTCAGCGCTGATCCATCCGGCAAGCGGACACGACCGGACCCCTGGATCTGCAGAAAGAACAGCTCAACCGGGTCATCGACCCAAGCGATTTCCAGACCGCGATTTTTCATCACATCGGTGGTCAGCAACTCACGACGGCTGAGCCATTGTCCGGCTTCTCGCGCTTCGGGCGGCATCTTGTAAATCGGATATCGGTATTTATCTGACTGGGTTCGCGAACCATCCAGCTCGGGTTCAAAATAACCCGTGAACAACGCGTCCTTGCCATCTTCGACCAGTACAGGTCGGAAAAACAGCTCAAAGAACGCGCGCGCCGCATCCTGTTCATAGGTCTTGGCTACAGCGCACAGTGCCTGCCAATCTGGGTCCCGCAGATCACCACACGTATTCAGAAAAACTGAAAGGGCAGCGCCATGATCGTCCGCAGCCCAGCCATCCAGATCATCAAATGACAGAATCGCTCGCGTTGCCTCGGCTCCGGCAGCGCTTGCGGTGGTCATGACGCCCACCAAAAATAGCGACCGGAGCGCGGCAATCATGCGTCCGTGGCAACAAGCAGCCAGTTCGGATCGTCCTTGCCCATGACACGGGCAAAGGTCCAGCTGTCCTTTTGGCGTTTGACGGTGTTGGGGTTGCCTTCGATGATATCGCCACCGCGATCACGTACGACCGAAGTCAGCTCACCTACGAAGTACATGGTGATCTCGGCTTCGTTGGTATCCTTGTCAAACCGAGCATCGGTCAGCGTCGTTTCACGAACACCGATAAACTCAGCTTCGATAGTCAGACCCTTGTCTTCGCGGTCAGCAACAACCGAAACGAAGGTGTCAAATACCTCTTCAGAAAGGAACGGCTGGATTTCATCCAGATTTCCCTTTTCGAACCCCATCACGATCATCTCGTAGGCACCGCGCGCGCCCTGAACAAACTCATTGACCGAAAATCCGGGTTCAACCCGCTTCATCGCAGCCAGGGTTTGCGCCTGTTCGCTGTCTTCGGGCACATGGTCAGTGATGTCATGATCCGGACCACCTTCGATCACTTCGAAATCAGGGCGCGATTTGCTTGCATCGGGCTGTTGTTGCAGCGGTGGTTTCTCAAAACCCTCACGCGTGCCCAATACGCTTTTCAGGCGCAGGATCAGGAAAACGGCAATTCCGGCCAAGACCAGCAACTGGATCATAGGGTTGTCGCTCATTTCATTCTCTTTTCAGCGCCGGGACTTTGTGTACACGGCCTCATGCCACTATGTAGGTGACACTGGGTGGCAAGTCCACAGCCCGACATATGGTAAAGGATAACGCAAATGTATCTGTTCTTGGCATTTTTGTTGGTGCCTATCATCGAGATTGCCCTGTTCATTCAGGTTGGCGGTCTGATCGGATTGTGGCCAACGCTTGCCATCGTGGTTCTGACTGCGGTTCTGGGAACGGTTTTGGTAAGGACACAAGGTCGCATGGCATTGGGTCAACTGCAGAAATCTTTTGCCGAACTGGATGATCCAACCGAGCCGCTGGCCCATGGCGCGATGATCCTCTTGTCAGGCGCATTGCTGCTGACACCGGGCTTTTTCACGGATGCCATTGGGTTTGCACTGCTAATCCCTGCCGTTCGGCTGGCTGTGTTCCGATATCTGCGGTCCAAAGTAACTGTTGCCTCTTTTCAGATGGGGTCCGGAACACAGTTCCGCACAGACAACAATCCTTTTGCTCAGGATGACGTGATTGATGGTGAATTCACCGAAGTTCGGCCCCGGCGTGACCCCGCAAAGCCATCAAAATGGGTCGAAGGGCCGCAGTAGCATTGAGGTGCCACGCCCAAGTTGATAAGCAGTGGCGAATTTTATTTTTGGAGTAGATCCATGGCCGAAGAAAACGCCACAGAAAACACCGCGGCCCAAGCCGCCCCTCAGGTTCAAATGCGTGTTCTGGGGCAGTTTGTCCGCGACATGTCGTTTGAAAACGTAATGGCACAAAAGGGTGTCTCAGGTGACGTTCAGCCTGAAATTTCGGTTCAGGTAAACCTGGATGCCAAGAAACGTGCGGCAGATCACCAGTTTGAAGTCTCGATCAAACTGAACCTGAACTCCAAAGCCAAGGGCATGGAAGATGTCCTGTTCGTGTTCGAAATCGACTATTGCGGTCTGTTCCACATCGAAGGCGTGCCAGAAGATCAGATGCACCCGTTCCTGATGATCGAATGCCCGCGGATGCTGTTCCCGTTCCTGCGCCGGATCGTCAGCGACGTAACGCGCGATGGTGGTTACCCGCCAGTGAACCTGGACAACATCGACTTTGTGGGCCTCTACCGCAATGAACTGATGCGCCGTCAGGCCGAGCAGGCACAAAAGACCGAAGCTTGATCAATTGAGCCGCGCCTGAAAACCTCAGGCGCGGGTCCACAGGGCGTTCTCGCCCAATTTCTCGACAAAAGCATCATGCGCCGCGCGCTCTCCCGCTGTGATCTTCGACGGCAGGGCTGTCGGACGCGGTGTCGGGCGCCAGTCGTCGCCACCACCGGCAGCAGAAGCCGCGCTGGTGGACAGGCCAAAATCCGGCTGCCGTCCACCAATAAGCTCCAGATACACCTCAGCCAGAATTTCCGAGTCGAGCAAGGCCCCGTGCAGAACACGGTTGGTGTTGTCGATGTTAAATCGGCGGCACAACGCATCCAGTGACGCAGGCGAGCCCGGAAACCGCTTGCGCGCAATCGCCAGTGTATCCAGCGCCTGATCCATCGGAATAGGCGGAAGACCCATCCATTTGAGTTCCGCGTTCAGGAACTTCATATCGAACGAGGCGTTGTGGATGACCAGCTTCGAATCTTTGATGAAGTCGCGGAATCCCTGACCGACCTTTGCAAAGACCGGTTTGTCCTTCAGCGTGACCTCACCCTTTTCTGGAGGGCGGGGGCTTTCCAGCAGGTCGGGTCCGATCCCATGCACACCAAATGCCTCTTCGGGCATCGAACGTTCCGGGTTGATATAGACGTGATAGGTCTCACCCGTGGCGACGTGGTTCCACAGCTCTACCGCACCGATCTCGACAATCCGGTCGCCGCCATCTGGGTCAAATCCCGTGGTTTCGGTATCGAGTACAATCTCACGCATCTGACATCCCCGCCCGTATCTGCCTGACTATATCCTGCACCTGTGCACGGGCGTGGTCCAGCGTATCTGTCACGATCACGAAATCCGATCGCGCGCATTTTTCGTCATTCGGCATCTGTTTGGAACGAATTTGTTCGAACTGAGCCTCCGACATGGTTCCGCGTTCCATAACCCGACGTTTCTGTTCGTCGGCGGAAACAGATACACAGGCTACGGCATCCATGGTGGCGTCACCGCCTGTTTCAAACAACAAAGGGATGTCGAATACTACAATATCAGCCGCAGTAGATTGCCGGAACGCTGCGCGATCTGCGGCAACCAACGGGTGAACAATACTCTCGATCATTTTCAGCGCTTCAGGATCGTTTGAAATGATCTTTTTCAGGGCATTGCGATTGACCGCTTCGTCTTCGATTGCGTCTGGATATGCCTTCGACATTGGGGCAACGGCCGCACCACCTGCTGCATAAAGGCGATGAACAGCGGCGTCTGCATCCCACAGAGCACATCCTTCATCCACAAACATCTGCGCCGTGGTGCTTTTGCCCATCCCGATCGAGCCCGTCAGGCCAAGAGCAAAACTCATGCCAAGGCCGCCGCACGGGTTGCCGCATCAACTTCGGGCCGTGTTCCGAACCAGCGCTCAAATCCGGGAACCGCCTGATAGAGCAACATGCCCAACCCATCGACCGTCGTGCACCCGGCCTCTTCCGCTGTTTGCAGCAGCCGGGTTTTCAGCGGCGCGTAGACCAAATCGGTGACAACCGTTCCCGGTTGCAGCCCGTCCATGGGCACCCGTAGCTCGGGTTGGCCTTGCATTCCCAATGAGGTCGTATTGACCACCAATTCGGCGTTTTCGATCACATTTCCGGCCTGTACCCAGTCTACCACGGTGATCCGCTGGCCAAATTCCTCTTTCAAATGATCTGCACGGGTGCGCGTCCGGTTCGTCAGCAGGATCTCCGGCACTCCGGCATCAGCCAAAGCGCACAGGACTGCGCGCGCAGCACCTCCGGCACCCAGAACCACGGCTGGCCCATCCTTTGGATTCCAGTCAGGCGCTCCGCTTCGCAGGTTTTCCATGAAACCGTAGCCATCGGTATTATCTGCATGGATTGATCCATCATCACGGAAAACCAGCGTGTTGGCGGCACCAATCACCGAAGCCCGGTCAGAAACATGATCCGCCAGTCGCAGGGCAGCTTCTTTGTGTGGGACCGTAACGTTTGCACCAACAAACCCAGCCTTCGGCAAGGTACGCAGAACTGTTTCAAGATCTGCTGACGCAACATCCATCGGTATATAGTGACCCTGCAGCCCATAGGTTCTGAGCCAGTGACCGTGCAACTTGGGTGATCTGGAATGCGCTATGGGATGTCCGATAACCCCGGCCAGTGGAATGCGGTTCTCTGTCATTGTTCGATCACCCCTCGCAACGCCAGGAAATTGAGCAGTTCCAATAAGGGCATACCCAAAACGTTAAAATAGTCGCCGTCAATGGTAGCAAACAGGCGCGCACCTTCTTCCTCAAGCTTGTATGCGCCCACGGCGTGGCGAATGCTGTCCCAGTTTCGCGCGACATATGACTTTAGATAGGCATCCGAACTGGCGCGCATACGCAAGCGAACCTGACCGACATGGCGCCAGATCGGTTCACCATCCATGTATATGACAGCAGCGGAAAGCAGCATATGTCGCTTACCCCGCATCGCCTTGAGCTGCACCAATGCATCCTCGGGTGAGCTGGGTTTGGAAAGCAACTGACCATCAAAATCCAGTACCTGATCGCAACCCAAAACCATTGCGCCCGGTGTTTTGTCACTGACTTTGCGCGCTTTCAGTTCTGCCAGCGCATCAGCGATATCCCGTGGTGAAGCCTCTTCGACCAATAGGGCACGCTTGGCAGTCTCTTCATCGACGCGCGCCACCTGGATGGAAAACGGGACGCCGGCATTTTCCAGCAGTTGCGCTCGGATTGCTGAACCAGAGGCCAGAACTAAGG
>NZ_SMMF01000658.1:0-3417 GCF_009711355.1 Roseibium sp. RKSG952
GGCTCCGCTGTCTTTGGTTGATAAACGCCGACAACGCTAAGGTGGTACAAAACGTGAATATTAGCTAAGCAGCGCAATTAACACCGTGGAGCGTAAGTGGCCTTCGCCCTTGTTTTTTTGCCGCTTTATGCCACAGAAAGTCGCCGGAAAACGCGATGTGTTCCCAACCGGCTGGCGATGTATGGCGGAGAAGATCATCATTGATGGGGGTCTCAGATCCTCGCAGGTGCTTAATTGCATCAGACATGTAGGTCGAGTTCCAGTAAATAATGGCCGCGGTTACGAGGTTCAGCCCAGAGGCCCGGTACTGCTGGGCTTCCGGACTGCGGTCAGTCACGCGTCCCTGGCGGAATGTGTAGATGGCTTGCGCCAGCGCATTCCGTTGCTCGCCTTTGTTGAGGCCGGCTTGACACCTGCGGCGAAGAGACGGGTTCTCAAGCCAATCGAGCATGAACAAGCTGCGTTCGATTTTACCAATTTCCTGAAGGGCAATGTCCAACTTGTTCCGGCGCTCGTATGCGGCAAGTTTGCGTAAGATCATTGATGGCAAAGCATGGCCGGATTTCAAAGAGGCCATCAATTGAGTGACTTGATCCCAGTGTTCGCGAATGACATCGGTTCGGATACGTTTACCAAATAGCGGCGAAATCAAACCATAGCCAGATGGGGGTGCAATCGAAAATAGCCGCCGGTCAGGAAAGTCGCGCATGCGCGGACAAAAACGGAAGCCGAGCATCGCGCACAAGGCAAAGATGTGATCCGAAACACCACCGGTGTCCGTGTAGTGCTCGACAATCGAAAGGTCACTGCCATGGTGAAGCAATCCATCAAGAACGAAAGGCGCCTCATGGGTAGCTGCCGTGATGACTTTCACGTAAAAGGGCCCGTGCTGGTCGGAGACATGAGTGTAGAATGTGAAACCGGGATCAGTGCCATAGCGTGCGTTGATTTCGCCGCCTGACGCGCCCCGCTTCGCACCGCGGAAAAATTGTCCGTCTGAACTGGATGTCGTCCCATCGCCCCAAAGCCTGGAAATTGGCAGACGATGTTGAGCGTTGATGATCGTCGCAAGCGCCTTTCGATAGGTATCCTGCCGGATGTAGGCATCTTGCGTCCAAAAAAGCTGATCCCGGGTCACTCCTTCGCTGGCGGCGGCCATTCGCGAAATGCCAAGATTTGTGGCATTGGCCAATATGGCTGCCAGAATAGCACTTTCATTCCGGCACGGTTCTCCGGTCCGTAAGTTTGTGAAAGCTGAAAGGAAGCCGGTCTCGCGTGCAACCTCATGCAGCAATTCCGTAATCCGTATGCGTGGCATCATGGAATCTAGGCGGTCTGCAAGGTTTTCCGCCTCTCTAGGCACGGCAGACTTTACCGGCGAGATCCGAAGACGGCCGTCAACGAATTGCACGCCATCGAGCTGATTCCGTTCAACGCACCGTGCAAAGTTCTGGAGCCTGCGGTCCAGTTCACGGCCACGTTGAGAAAGCCATTCATCCGCAGTGTCCGGCAACCCCATTTCTGAGGCTACCGGAGCAGCCTCTGGTTTCGGAAGGAGATAACTATCGAACCGCCTGTAAGCAGATGACCGTTCCAGCCAAATATCACCGGAGCGCAACTTGTTGCGCAGATGTGCGAGGGTGGCAGTTTCGTATAATCGGCGGTTGATTTTGCCATCCGGGTCAACAACCAGTTTCCGCCATTCTTTCTTGAAAGGCATTGGAGCGTCTGGTGGCACTTTACGTTTGCGGGTTTTATTGAGATCGCGAAGAGTATTGATCGCAGCAACGGTTCGAGCGTTACCCCGATCTGCCTTGAAGTGGAGTGCTTCAATCAGGACCGGCGCAAATTTTCTCAAGGTTGCATAGCGGTCAGTGGCAGTTATGAGAGGGTTCACATCAGTGCTTTCAGCCAGTGCATTTACTTCACCCCTAACCTTAAACAAGTTGGTCCAACCGACTGTTTCATCAAGTAGCTCAATCGGATCAAAATCATTCTGGTGAGCCGTGGAGAGGGCATCAATCGTGCCCCGAAACAGTCTCATCAGCCTAGCCACATCCTTGGCGGTCCCCACATAGCGCCGGGATTGCTTGTTTTTTGCACGGCTGAACAGGCCGCCGACAAGCTTATCCGCCATGTCGACCGCCGCATCAGTTAACCGTTCTTCGAGATCAATCAACAGTGCTAAAAGTGTCGCCCGGCGTCTGGGCACTGTGTAACGATCGATCATGTAGGCTGGAGAAATGTATCCCTCCTGAACCAACTGCCGGTATCGGTCGCGATGCACGGCGTTTATGAGATCCGCAGGAATGTTCAGTTCCCGTATGGTGCGTAGCCGGTCGAGTATGCCCTTTACGTGATCCGGTTTTACGGCGTGTGGAAATGCCTTGAGCCAAGACAGAGGCACGACACCATTTCCGGGATCTTTGATCAACAGACTATCGAGGGCTTTCAGCTGCTCTGACCTGAGTCCGGAAAGCAGTGTGTGCGCTGTCTGTTTGCGTGCCCGCGCTCGGCCAGCCAGACCTGTCCGCTCGATCGTTGTGACGGAGGGTAAAAGTATGCCGGAATGCCGCAAGGCCTTAATAACACCAGCAGCGATGTCTAAACCTTTGTCGGTACTCCATGCGGCTTGGGCCGCTGCGTTAATCATAAACCCAACGTCCGATTTGACCGCTGGCCGCAATCCGAGAGCCTCCGAAAGCTCGAGCGCGTGGTCTGTCATTGTCTGTTCTCTACTGGCGTATTCGGAGAGAACGTTCAGTGGGATTTCCAACTGTTCGGCAATGAAGGCAACGAATTCTGTCGGTAGTCCAATAGACCCCTGCTGAACCAGTGCGAGTGTCATGCCGGGGTGGCGAAACAAGGCAAGTTGCACAGCCGCACCGAGGCGGTTGCGGTCCTCACGGCGCGGCCAAATCAGTTCGTAGTCCTTCAATTCAAATGTATAAAGCCGGGCCAGAACATCTCGGTTGACCGGGATCCCAAACAATTGTTCCCGCTCTGTGGCGTTCAGCAATTCATGTTTACGCAAGAGGCCTCCAAATCGTCCACAAACTGTTGGATGTTTTGATGGACAGAAGGCATTAAAGAGACGTATTCTCTGGACGTTTTTTAGCCAGTATCGATCGTTCTATGCGGTTGTCCACAGAACGGCCGTTTTGGAGACTGAGGCAATGGGGGACATTCTCGGATATGCCCGGGTATCGACCGGCGACCAGGACATTGCCGGACAAACCCTGCGCCTTGAACAAGCAGGTGCGGTCAGGATCTATCATGACATCAAGTCGGGAAAGAGCATGGACCGGCCGGGACTGGCAGAACTCCTGAGCTATGCCCGAAAGGGCGATACATGAGGGCATAGCGTTAGGTTCCCGCTAGACAACGCTAACAGCCCGTTGAAAAAGGCCGGTGTTT
>NZ_SMMF01000493.1:0-1310 GCF_009711355.1 Roseibium sp. RKSG952
AGGAAGGGGTTTGCCAGCGCTTCTGGATCAAAATCGAGAGGAGACAGGGGCGAAGTCAACCGGAAATTCGAATTCTATCGGACGGAAGTCCCAACGATCGGCGGCCGCGATTATGTCCCTTCCCGGGTGGCCGCTCTTCAATTCAGCGAACTCCCGCATGGCGGTGATGAGGCACCCGAGATCGGAGTCCGCCTGGATTTGCCCTTCCAGCCTGCCCTGATATTCGCGTCGCACGGCCATCCATGCTTCTATCTGCTCGTCCGGCCACCTGTGCATCATGACTGTGTCGCGCAAAATGCCCTGAACTCTTTCCTTCACGACGAGATGATCGATATCCAATTGAATGGATTCCGGAATGAGGATCTCCAGCAGCTGATCCGACCTGAGTTCAGGCACCTCATCGGCATCTTTGTATAACTGATAATACGCGAGCATCTGATCTACCTGATCGGCCGCGAAAAGTTCCGCATGATCGATCTTCGGACCTCTACGTTCCCAGGTTTTCAAGGAAGGATCGAGTATCTCGGCGACCGTCTTCGGGGACGTGATGTGACTGATGGAGAGGCGGCGATCCGATGAGGTGGCGACGTCGATCCTGTAGACAGGTTCGTGTACGCGTTGCCACACCTGCCCGTCGATCAGCAGCATATCCCGGACGACTTCGGATGCCTTCTCCATCGCCGTTTCGGAGCCGTCGTCCTCCACTAGCCTGTAGAGCTCCCCGTGGGGGTCCAGCGCGTTCGATACGTAGTTAACGCCCTTCTCGAGAACAAACGGGTTCATGAAGGAGTTCTTCGTCCGAACATGGTCGACAAGAAGGGCTTCGTCCACGAGGAGAGGTCCGGAATTGAGACGCAGGATCCTAGGCAGCCAATGACTGCCGTCGAACCATCGGGTCTCGACGTTCTCGCCGACCGCGATGTCGCTGTCCGATGCCTTCCGTCTCGTGGCGACCGGGGCATCCTCGCGGCTGATCTCGGCGACGCTCACCTGAAGTGTCCCCCAATAACGTGGATACACCGGAATGCGGCATCTATGACGAATGGCTTTGGCATTGTGGGGCGTGACGATTTGAAGGTCCATTAGATGCTCGCGAGGTGATCGGTGGTCGGATTAGTTGAGCGATTAACGTCTTGCCCTCTCCCCGAAGGACGGGGTTTCTAGCGCATAGTTCAGATCAAAACGCATCGACGCGCAAGAATCGACCGGGAAAGATGGTCCGGAAACGCGGCAAACCCCGTCCTTCGGGGAGAGGGCAAGAGCGCTCCTTGCATAGCGAGGTTTAACGTCTTCCCCGCCCTGAAGGACGG
>NZ_SMMF01000116.1:0-270 GCF_009711355.1 Roseibium sp. RKSG952
CGCCGGATAGCCGGTTTTCTCGGCAACAATTGCCAAAACAGTCTCCTTTGCCGCCGCGCTGTGCCGGACCGGACTTTGGGCCGTTACCGAAGACGGTTGTTCAGCTGCCGCTTGCGGTTCGACACTCATAACCGGCATGTTCCGCTCACTTGGCTGAAGTGCTGCCGCGATCTGGGCCAGCGTCCGCATCTCGCCGAGATGTGCGGGGTCGATCTCGGGCATGTCCGGCAAGGCTTCACGCAAGGCCGACAGGATTTCGACCTGCTTGAT
>NZ_SMMF01000157.1:0-309 GCF_009711355.1 Roseibium sp. RKSG952
ATCAAGCAGGTCGAAATCCTGTCGGCCTTGAGAGAAGAACTGCCGGACATGCCTGAAGTTGATCCGGCACATTTGAGTGAGTTGCGGACACTGGCCCAGATCGCGGATGCGATGGGAGGTGGCGCCAAGGCGCAGATGGCTGCCGGGACCGTATCATCCGAAGCGGTGGACCGTCCCTCTGAAGCAGCGGTTGCTCCTGTACCGCCAACGCCTGCAAGTTCCGAACCGGCGGATAATCCGCAAGTTGCTCAAACGACGATTCTGGCGATTGTCGCCGAAAAAACCGGCTATCCCGCAGACATGCTCGAT
>NZ_SMMF01000755.1:0-6987 GCF_009711355.1 Roseibium sp. RKSG952
CCCTTATGGCGAACCGAACCGTCCCGTTACTTATTGCACATGGCGGCTGAATCCACCGACAGCCAACCGATTAATCTATCTTGATACGCCCGAAGTCCGGCGCGTCGGTCTCCTGACCCGCCTCGATGATCGACCGCCGGATACCGCGTGTGCGGGTGAAAAGATCAAACAGCGCGTCACCGTCCCCCCAGCGGATCGCCCGCTGCAGAGCGGACAGATCTTCGGAAAAGCGCGCCAGCATTTCCAGGATGGCATCCTTGTTATTCAGGCAGACATCGCGCCACATGGTCGGATCCGAAGCAGCCAGACGGGTGAAGTCGCGGAAACCGGACGCGGAATACTTGATCACCTCGGACTTGGTCACCGTTTCCAGATCATCTGCCGTCCCGACGATGTTATAGGCAATCAAGTGCGGCAGGTGGGACACGATTGCCAGGACCAGGTCATGGTGGTTCGGGTCCATTGTATCCACGGTCGACCCACAGGCTGTCCAGAAGTTGCTCAGCCGTTCAAGAGCCGCCTTATCCACATTGTCCGGCGGCGTGAGGATACACCACCGATCCTCGAAAAGCGTGGCAAACCCGGCATCGGGCCCTGATTGCTCCGTCCCCGCGATCGGGTGTCCGGGAATGAAATGCACACCCTCGGGCACATATGGCGCTATCTGGGCAACCACAGAGGCCTTTGTCGAGCCAACATCCGTCAGAATCGCATCCGGCTTAAGAGCCGGAGCAATCCATTTTGCCACCGCCTCATTTGCCCCGACCGGGACGCACAAGATGACAAGATCCGCCCCTTCCACAGCGTCCGCTGCGTCCAGCACATAGTGGTCGCCAAGGCCCAACTCACCGGCCCGCCGAAGGGTTTCCTCGGACCTGGTGGAAATCGCGATTTCACCTGCAAGGCCACGGGCACGCACAGCCTGGGCAATGGACGATCCAATCAGGCCGATCCCGATCAGCGCGAGGCGGTTAAAGAGGGGGGCAGTCATGAGTCTCGTGTTTCTTATGATCCGGTAAATGCCTTGAGATGTGACACGACAGTCCGGTTGGCCTCTTCCGAACCAATCGACATGCGCAGGGCATTGGGCAAGCCGTAATTGCCGACCAACCGCAAAACGCAACCGCGCTCCGAGAGATACCGGTCGGCATCCCGGGCGCGCTTGCCGTCCTTATCAGGAAAATGAATCAGGATAAAATTCCCGACGCTAGGCGTCACGGTCAGGCCGAGGCCTTCCAGCTCACTCGTGACCCACGGCAGCCAGGTGTCGTTGTGCGCCACCGCCGCATCCACAAAAGCACGATCCCGCACCGCTTCAATACCGGCTGCAATGGCCGGCCCGGAGACATTGAACGGTCCGCGAATGCGATTGAGAGCGTCAATGACATGCGCCGGACCAAAACCCCAGCCAAGACGCAGATTGGCAAGGCCGTAGATCTTGGAGAACGTCCGTGTCATCACGACATTCTCTGAGGTCGCGGCAAGTTCGATCCCGCTCTCGTAGTCGTTGCGGCGGACATACTCGCCATAGGCCGCGTCCAGAACGAGAAGCACGTTGTCCGGCAATCCGGCATGCAACCGGCGGATTTCCTCAAACGGCAGATAAGTGCCGGTCGGATTGTTAGGGTTCGCCAAAAAAACCATTTTCGTGCGCGGCGTTACCCGTTCCAGAACCGCATCGGCATCGGTGGTCAGATTGCGTTCCGGTGCCACGACCGGGGCCGCCCCCGCAGCCCGAATGGCGATGTCATAGACCAGAAAACCATGCTCGGAGTAGATCGCCTCATCGCCGGGCCCCAGATAGGCATAGGCCAGCAGGGACAGGATTTCGTCGGATCCGGCACCGCAAATGATGCGATCGGCGTTCAGTCCGTAAACCTCTCCGATGGCCTTGCGCAATTCGGATGCGCTGCCATCGGGGTAAAGTTCCAGCATGGTGCCGGAATTCGAAAATGCAGCCTTGGCCTTTTCGCTCGCCCCCAATGGCGTTTCATTGCTGGACAACTTGTGCAGTGTCTTGCCGCCGACCGCCTTGGACTTGCCGGGCACATAGGCTGCGATGTCCAGAACACCGGGACGCGGAACCGGGCGGTTCGGGCTGTCCTGACCGAATTCAACGGGAGCACTTGTCATCACTGTCATCCTTCCAGAGCCGTCTCGCCAGCCAAGTCAAAATCATCATCCGGATCGCCATTGACATCGATCGGCGCCGCGAAACCGCCAACGAACCGCAAGACGTCCGGTTCAGCGCCCGCCGCCTTGCACGCGGCCAGAATCGCCATTTCATCCAGATCCGACGAGATGGCAATCAGCGCATCCACACCGCTGGCCGAGCGATGGAAACTCAAAACCTCGATCCCCTGCCCCATCAGGTCACCCGGCAGCAAGGATCCCCAGCGGGCATCGTAAACGGTGACATCCATCTGCTCCGTCTGTTTCCCGGACCGGGCAATGACCAGGGCCGGAGTGCCTGCGGGCCGGTCGTCCTCGGCCAGAAACGGCAGCCGGGCCACCACCTGCGCGCCGCTGTCGCTGAGCCCGCGCCACCAGGGAAGCTCCGCACGGTCGCTGAGCGCGATCAAGCCGATATCCCGCCCGGACGCCGCCACGATCCCGACAACATCCGCGGCATCGCTGCCGGCATCCAGTTCGGGATGGAAGCCAAAATGATATCTGGCGACATCGATCAAATCTGCAAGATCGAGAGAACCGTCAAGATAGACGGTAAACGGTTCTTCGAGATAAGCCGCCGTGCCAAGGATGTCGCGCAGCAGATGTTCGACCGCTGTCACCGGCAAAGACCCGGAGTGACGCTCCACCGCAAGACGCAAACCGTCTGCACAGGCGACGGGATCAAACACGGACGTCACCTCTCCGGCCGCCCGATGGGCCGATACCACGCCCTCGACAACCTGCGCCCGTTCGATCAACAGCTCGTGTATCCTGGCGTCCAGGGTGTCCAATCGCTCTTTCAACATTTCCTGTGACGTGGGGAGGTGGATATCTTGGCTCATGGGCCCGGTTCAACCTTGGATTTGGACTTAAGGCTTGTGTGCGGTCGACAGTCATAGGCATCCGCCCCGCCAAACGCAAAAGAAAACATTGACACAGGGTCACGTCCGCTCCTACCTGCGCAGTTCCAGCGTTTTCGGACCGCATGGAATTCAACCTTTGGCAGCGGCTTGAATCGGTGCCTTGGCAGAGGACAAAAGACCGAAAATCATGTCCGGCGATACGACGTCTTCCCCGATCATCGATGCTTCTGCGCGCGAAGCGGACCAGCCCAGCAGCAAGTGCGTCCGGTTCGGACCGGATGCCCCCCTGGAACTTGATTCGGGAACCGCCCTCGCGCCCTGGCAGATCGCCTATGAAACCTATGGCACGCTCAATACAGACAAGTCCAATGCGGTTCTGATCTGCCACGCGCTCACCGGCGATCAATATGTGGCCTCGACCAATCCGATCACCGGAAAACCCGGCTGGTGGAGCATGATGGTCGGCCCCGGCAGGCCTATCGACACGGACCACTATTTCGTCATCTGCGCCAATGTGCTGGGCGGTTGCCTCGGGACGACAGGCCCGGCGACCACCAATCCGGATACCGGTCAGCCTTACGGTCTTGGCATGCCGGTGGTGACCATCCGCGACATGGTGCGGGCCCAGGCCAGACTGATCGATCATCTTGGCATCGAAACCCTGTTCATGGTGGCAGGCGGATCGATGGGCGGCATGCAGGTACTGCAATGGGCGGCAAGCTACCCGGACCGGGTTTTCGCAGCCCTGCCGATTGCAGCAGGTGCCCGCCATTCGTCCCAAAACATCGCCTTTCACGAAGTCGGACGGCAGGCGATCATGGCCGACCCGAACTGGATGGGCGGAGACTATATCCTACAGGGCAAACGGCCGACCAAGGGCCTGGCCGTGGCCCGCATGGCGGCGCACATCACCTATATGTCGGACGAATCCCTGCACAACAAGTTCGGCCGCAACCTGCAGGACCGCGACAACCTGACCTTCGGGTTTGATGCGGACTTCCAGATCGAGAGCTATCTGCGCCATCAGGGCATGACCTTCGTCGACCGGTTCGACGCCAACTCCTATCTCTATGTCACACGGGCCATGGACTATTTCGATCTGGCCGCCGAATTCGGCGGCGCCCTGCCGAATGCCTTCCGCGAGACGGCAACCCGGTTTTGCGTGATGTCCTTTACATCCGACTGGCTGTTCCCGACCTCCGAGAGCCGGGCCGTGGTCAAGGCACTCAATGCGGCGGCGGCCAACGTTTCCTTTGTCGAAGTCGCAAGCGACCGGGGACATGATGCGTTTCTGCTGGACGTGCCGGAGATGTTTTCCACAATTCGCGGCTTCGTGACCGGCGCGGCCAATGCCCGCGGCATTCCGGCACCGGGCGGAAGGGCCTGACATGAACCTGTCGCCAGTCAAATTCGATGCCTCCGGCGTTCGCGGCGACCACCGCGTGGTGGCGTCCCTCGTGCCGCAAGGGGCGAGGGTTCTCGATATCGGATCGCAGGACGGTGCGCTCCTGCATCTGCTTGCCCATCAACGCGGCGTCGATGGCCGGGGGATCGAGCTGTCGCAGGACGGTGTGAACAGTTGCGTGGCCCGCGGCCTGTCGGTCATTCAGGGCGATGCCGACACCGATCTTGCCGATTATCCCGACAATGCGTTCGACGTGGTCATCCTCAGCCAGACGCTGCAGGCGACCCGCGACCCCAAGGGGGTGATGCAGCAACTTCTGCGCATCGGCGATCAGGTGATCGTCTCGATCCCGAACTTCGCCTTCTGGCGCAACCGGGTCCAGCTTCTGTTTCGCGGACGCATGCCGGTAACCAAATACCTTCCTTACGAATGGTATGACACGCCGAACATCCACTTCTGCTCCTTGCGCGATTTCGTGCTGTTGTGTGACGAAGTGGATGCCAGGGTCGAAAAGGCCATTGCCCTCAGCGGCCAAGGCAACAAGATCCGCTTCAACGCGCCCTGGTGGTTCTGGAACATTGCGGCAGAGCAGGCCGTCTTCCTGCTGAAGCACTGACGTCTTCAGGCCGCAAGCTTCAGGCCTTTCCGGGCCCCCGAACACTGCGCACCGGCTTCAGGCCGGTGGCAGCTCCCTTGGGAACGAAGACCGGCTTGAACACACTGAGGCGGCTCTTTTGACCGTTGGTCGGCGCAACCCGGAACACCTTCTTTTCCGCTTCCATCAGCAACAACCCGCCAAAGGCCGGCCAGATCCGGCGGCCGACCCGCTCCCACGTCCAGGCCGCGCGCAAAACCGATTTGGCCCGTGTCGGCGGCATGAACAGCGCTTCCCGGTCGTCGACAACCTCGAAATGGCAATTTCGAAGGAGGTGCTTGAGCTGACCGCGCGAATAGGGCCGCCCGTACCCGAAGGGCGACAGCTCCGATTGCGACCAGAGACCGCGCCGGTTCGGCACGATCGCCAGCATCCGCCCGCCCGGCGCCAGAACCCGCCAGGCCTCGTTGAGGACGGCTGCGGCATCGGCACAATGGTCCAGGGCATGGACCACCATCACCCGGTCAAAAGAGGCATCCGAAAACGGCAGGCTGGCATCCTCGACGAGGGTCACCGCGCTGCGGATTTCCTCAGGCCACGGCACCGCGCCCTGCTGGGCCGGCATTGCGGAAATGCACCGTTCCGCCTGCTCCAGATAGGGCCGCATGAAGGGCCCCGCATACCCGACCCCGAGCAAAGCCTGCCCGGTCAGGCTCGGCCACATCAGGCGCACATGCTCGCCGATCAGTTCCCGCAAGAGCTGGCCGATTGGCAAGTCATAAAAGGTCCGCAAATCGGCAACGTCGATATACATGGAGCGCCCGGTTCAAGAATGGCGCGATTGAAACGCCAATTGCACAAATTCGCAAGACCGAATGCCTTGTCTGCAAACAGGTTGTCTGCCACGTTGGCAACACCATATCGGGACCTGAAAGGACGATGACATGGCCGCTTCAGCTGTTGAAATCCACCAATTTGGCTGTCTATCCGACAATTTCGGCGTTCTGATTCACGATCCCGGGACCGGGACCACCATTGCGGTCGACGTCCCCGATGATCAGGCCTACCAAAGGGTTCTGGACGAGACCGGCTGGCAGCTCAGCCACATCCTGATCACCCATCACCATTGGGACCATGTGCAAGGGCTGGGCAAGCTCAAGACCGCGACCGATGCCCGCGTGATCGGACCGGAGCGCTCCCGCAACAAGATCACCGGCCTCGACCAGACCGTCGAGGACGATGACGACGTTCTGGCGGGACCCTTTGAAATCAAGGCCATCGCAACGCCGGGACATACGCTCGACCAGATATCCTGGTACATTCCGTCGCTGAAATTCGCACATACCGGCGACACCCTGTTTTCGCTCGGCTGTGGCCGCGTGTTCGAGGGCGACATGGAAATGATGTGGGCCTCGCTCGTGAAGCTGAAACACCGGCTTCCCGGCGGCACCGCGATCTATTGCGGCCATGAATACACCGCCGCCAACGCCCGCTTCGCCCTGACCATCGAGCCGGACAACCCGGATCTCCAGGCACGCGCAAGCGCCGTCGACGCACTCCGCGCCAAGGGTGAACCAACCCTGCCGACAACCATGGCGGCGGAGATGGCCACCAACCCGTTCCTGCGGGCCGATCAGCCAAGCGTCAAGGCAGCACTCGGCATGGCGGACAAATCCGACGCCGATGTCTTTGCCGAAATCCGGACACGCAAGGACAATGCCTGAGGCACCGGCTCTTCAGCGCCGCGCCTTCGGCGATCGCACTTGTAACACCGGCCCCGTTTCGCAGCCACCTTGCGATTGGCGGCCGTCCCCGCTTTGCGCAGGGACCCGATAACGCCAACCGCCCGAACTATTGACCGTTTTGACCCGGGTTTCCGCCGGTCCGGACGGCGTCCAGATTTTCGAACCAGGCAACGCCCTCCCCTCCCCATCATCCGGCATCCCATGGCT
>NZ_SMMF01000282.1:0-500 GCF_009711355.1 Roseibium sp. RKSG952
CGGATTTGATATCCGCTTGTTGCCACACAAAAAAACGATGTTGCCATGCCAGGGTATTCTCACCTCATCCGTTCGGAATGAGACCGGATTGCCGAATTGAAGCCTCAAGGCCACGGCCCCGGCACTGACAACACGCAGGCAGCCTTGCCCTTTGAGCGGCATGCCGTCTGCAGATCCGACGCGGTCGCCACCGTTATTCTGAAACTCATCCGTGAAAAGTATCCAGCCAACGAATGGCAGGGTACAGCGACCGGGTTTCTGGCTAGTCTTGGCCAGATCGTGAGAGAGCATTTCCGACACCCCGCCCAATATATGCGGGCATAGACCTCAAGCAACCAAAACTTCAGGGAACAACTCGCCGCAAGTACCGAAACGCAGCCGGAACACCACAACACTTCCAGAAGAACTGCCTGTTGCTAAAGTTACACCACGTCTCGGGACACTATCGATGATCGAAAGTCCGCACAAACCCGGTGGGTGGATTCAGCCGCGAAGTGCAA
>NZ_SMMF01000268.1:0-474 GCF_009711355.1 Roseibium sp. RKSG952
AAAACCCGTCAGCCGGAGAAGACTGACGGGCTTCCCGCATACCCCACCTAGGGTACTGTCGATACTTGAATGAGTAACACCTCTGTATTGAGCCCGGCGCTAGCGAGGACTAGACATCGTCAATTTATCTTTTGGTAGTAGATCTTACGCCCATCAAATGGCTGTATTGAGATGAGGCCGTCCGTTTTCATGCTGTAGGCCGACCCTTCTTTCGCGTTTGTTTCGTTCGAGCCGACGCAGCGATATTGCATCTCCTTCCTGACAAGCTGATCGCCGTCAGGATGGCCGGTTGCAAGAATGACGCCGGGCGAATTTGCTTGCCCGCAATAACCAACATTCGATGATGACACTCGGATGTGGTATGTACCGTCTTCGTTCGGAATGATCATCATATGATCAACCGACCCATCGGCTGGGTCTATCCCCATGTAAAACCCTGACCAATCTTCCGTTTGAGCATTGGCTGGCGTGTAT
>NZ_SMMF01000361.1:0-713 GCF_009711355.1 Roseibium sp. RKSG952
ATCGGTTCTGATTTATGCAGGTTGGTATAACCTATGAACAAAGCCTTGAACATCAAGGTCGGATCCAGAGGCGGACGGCCATTGTCCGCACAATAAAAATCCGCAACACGCTCATGAATGAACGAAAAGTCGATCACCGCGTCAATCTTGCGCAAAAGGTGATCGGCGGGAACAAGTTGATTGAGTGTCACCATCTCGAGCGCTGTCTGATCAGGACTAGGTTTCTTCAACATGATACCAGTGAATCAAAAAGCCCCGGCAAACGCCAGGGGATTGTCAGCAGTCTGGGGCGGCATTTTGCGGCCTTGCCACAGCACTTGTTGCAGCGGTTGGCGATGCACGCAGCTTCGGGCGTGGGCGAGACCTTGCTGCCTGGCTGGGCCTGACACGACGTCAGGCAACCACAGGGGGCAAGCCGCGATTGCTCGGCATATCCAAACGCGGCAACAGGTACCTGCGGGCGAACCTGATCCACGGCGCGCGTGCGGTGTCGCCGCGTCTTATGGCTCAGAATACCTCGCTCGGCCGGTGGGGGCGCAGCTTGTTATACCTGGGCATTCATCTCCCGACTTATGCAGTTTTATGCAAGATTACTTGACTAATGGAACCAATCTGCAGGATGCCAAAACCATACTGGTTGGGCATTCGCGAACAGCTGGACAGACTTCGACCGACCAGACATTTGATACCAACCTGCATAAATCAGAACCGAT
>NZ_SMMF01000621.1:0-2623 GCF_009711355.1 Roseibium sp. RKSG952
CCTTGAAAGGCTTCCTTGCGATCTTGGCATGAGGGATTGAGTGTCCAGCGCGCTCAAGCGCCGCCAAGCGGTTCTATAACCCTTGACACTCTATCCTTATGGCGAACCGAACTTTCCCGCGACCTTGTTGTTCTTCACGGCTGAACCCACCGCCGTCAATGCGCTAGCGGATCAGTTCTTTCCCAGTCCCCTGTGCTGGAACCCGGATTTCAGTTTCGGCCGTTTGGATGACACTTGCCCGGAATTGACACCGGCCCAGCCGATTTCGCCGGACAAACGCCCGTATTCGATTTTCGGGCAGCGGTCCATGACCACCTTGATCCCGGCAGCTTCCGCGCGACTTGCCGCCTCGTCGTGGCGCACGCCCAATTGCATCCAGATAACCTTGGGCCGCCATCCTGTTGCGAGGATAGCGTCTACGATTTGAGCGGCAGCCTGCGAATTGCGGAAGATGTCGATCATGTCGGGAGCGGCGGGGAGGCTGGTCAGATTGGCAAAGACCTCCTGCCCGAGTATTTCCTTACCCGCCTGGCCGGGATTGACCGGCCAGACCTCATAGCCCTTGGACAACAGATATTTCAGAACGAAATAGGACGGGCGCACGGTGTTCGAACTCGCCCCGACCATGGCAACGGTTTTGACCTCGTCAAGAATGCCCTTGATGTAGGCGGCTGAATAGGTGTCGTGGTTCATGCGTAGGTCCAAACCGCTGCAGGCATTTTCTTTATTGATGTGTAGTCCGCTGACTGGACAAAGGGCAAATGAAACACCCGGGAGAATACCCGAGTGTTCGCTTGCCATTGCCCCACGATACAAAGTGTCACGAATTGACGCGGATCTCGACAGTTCCATCATGAAGAAAGCAGGTTTTTGAGAACAGGCTCAAATCAAGCGGATTTGGCATCCGAACATCGCTGAGATCCGGGTGCGTCTTGTTCTTTGTTTCGAAGCTGCGATCTATTTGCGAGATCAGAACCATCACTTTTTGCTCTGATCTTGCAAACGCACGAAGGGCTCGAACTTGATGATCAAGGGGTGGAGTGGAGCGTTTCAGATCCAGAAGCTGAAGGTAGTCGACCACAATCAGTTTAACATCCGGAGCGCATTTCAGAACTTTGATCACGTATTCCGCGCAAATGTCGTCTGACAGGTCTAAATGGATTTTGTCAGCCTCTCTTTTTTGGTCTTGGGAGAGCACATTCAGGCGTTTTCGGATATCTTCCAATGTGTATTCGAGCGAAAAGAATGCGGAAGCGTCTCCGTTCTTGGATGCAGAAAGTGCAAGTTCCAGACCGAGCATGGTCTTGCCGTGACCCGGGCGCGCACCCAAAAGAACAGTGTCACCTGACCGGAAATGTGAAAGCAGGTTTGAGGAGCTTGAAGTGTCCCTGGCAGAGTGCGTCGGATGCCCCCAGGAATTGAAGCCCTCCTTACGGGCCATGTGATCAAGCGCTATATTGAGCGCGATGCCGCGTTGTTTCGAAAGGGACTTGGCTTGCTGTTTCAAACGGTAAATTGGTGCCGATAGTCGCATATGGAGCCTCCTGCCGCGAGCGAATTTGCAATCCCTCCTCATGCTTGCCCGAACAAAAAGGTGCGGTTCGAAGATTGCCCTGCAGGTCAGCTGCTTTCCCAAGTGGAGGGGGGAGGCATGGGGTCGGCCTTGCCGCGACAATACTCCATGCACTCACCGATTCTCAATCGTTGTCTTCGATTTTAGCTGTCGGTCCAATTAGGTGCCCGCTTTTGCAGGAAAGCGTTGATGCCTTCTTCGGCGTCGCGGGCGAGCATGTTTTCAACCATCACATTGGCGGCGAAATCATAGGCCTGATCAAGCGGCATTTCGAGTTGGCGGTAGAAGGCTTCCTTGCCGGTTTTCAGGGTCAGGGCCGATTTGGAGGCAATGGCGGAGGCGTATTTCTGGACAACCGTTTCCAGATAGTCCCGGGGAACGATCCGGTTGATCAGGCCGAATTCCTTGGCGGTTGAAGCATCGATGCTCTCGCCGGTAAGTAGCATTTCCATGGCCTGTTTCGGCGCGACATTGCGGGAAAGGGCGACCATCGGTGTGGAGCAGAACAGTCCGATATTGACGCCGGGCGTGCAGAAAGTCGCCGTGTCCGTGGCAAGGGCAAGGTCACAGGAGGCGACCAGCTGGCAACCGGCAGCAGTTGCAACACCGGTGACGACGGCAATCACCGGCTTGGGATGGCGGACAATCTGCTGCATGAGATCCGCGCACTGGCGCATGATGCGCTCATAAGTGGCGCGTCCGCCGTCGGCATCTGCGCGCGCTGCGGTCAGCTCCTTGAGATCATGACCGGCGCAAAACACCTTGCCTTCGGCCCCAAGCAGGATCACCCGGATGTCGGGATTTTCTGCGGCCTTTGCCAGTTCCGCTGAAAGCGCGGACATCATGGCGGACGAGAGCGCATTCATGCTTTCAGGACGCTGCATCACGATCCTGTAGACACCCTCATGGAGCAAAGTGGCAAGAAGCGGCGTTTCAGCGGTCTGGGAAGTGGCCGCAGCGTCGGTCATGGGAGGTCCCTCGTCCTGGTTCTTTTCAGTGTGATGCTTTCTATACTGGAACTCCCCTGTACACGAATCAAGCGATTTTCCG
>NZ_SMMF01000089.1:0-242 GCF_009711355.1 Roseibium sp. RKSG952
ATGGCAAAGGAAAAGTTTGAGCGTACAAAACCGCACGTCAACATCGGCACGATTGGCCACGTTGACCACGGCAAGACCACGCTGACCGCAGCAATCACCAAGTATTTCGGTGACTTCAAAGCGTATGACCAGATTGACGGCGCGCCTGAAGAGAAAGCACGTGGCATCACCATCTCGACCGCCCACGTGGAATACGAGACCGACAACCGCCACTACGCGCACGTCGACTGCCCCGGTCACGC